>JAGVFR010000019.1 GCA_020057555.1 bacterium
ACGAGGGATTCTCCTTCGCTTTGGACTGCTGGCGCACTCACTTCGTTTGGCGCCATTGTCCAACCGTCGTGACACCAAGACGGTTTCACGACGGCCGCTTTCCATTGTGCCGATCTTTACTACGGTGCCTGTTCCTCTGAATTGGCACCGCTTTTTACACCAAGGTATTTTTTCAAGTATCTTGATGTGAGGAGATGTTCATTCAAACCCGCTTAGAAAGGTAAGAAAAATGACAACGATCGGAACAGAATATGAAGTCGTTTTCGTGGATCAAAACGGAACAATCACACCGACGCTCGCAAGCTGTAAGCGCGCTGAAAAAGTCGAAGTCAGAAATTTCGATGCGTTTGCGGATCGTATCTGCGCGAACGCACGTTTCGCGGCAAGTCCGATTGAAGTGAAGGGACCCGCTCGATGTCCTTCTCATGTCGTTGTTCATCTTGAACGTCAGATCATTGCGATCGACGGCAAGGGTCTTGGCGCGGATTTCTGGATTCGTCCTGAAACGCTTGCACTCATCGAAGCTGACATTCACTTTGGTCGAAGTATTCGACTTGTCGGTCCAAAAGGCTCTGGTAAAACAACGTTCGCACAGATTCTTGCGAAAGTACTCGGCGATGTGCCGTTCATCAAGGTTGATGGCACAGGCATTTTCAAACCAAAGGATCTGTTCGGCGCTGAATCTGCGGAAAACGGCTCGACAAAGTGGGTTTCTAGTGACCTCATGTTGTTAATTGAAAAGCATCGTTCAAGCAAACAGTGGCCAAAGGCGATTGTGTGCTTGGATGAGTTCTCGCGAATGGGTCACAGCATGGGTCCTTTCCATCCATTGTTCGATCACACTGGCCAGTACTCGTTCACAACAACTGATGGAACAATCGTGATTGACGGTCTGAAAGGATTCATTTTCATTTTGACTGACAATCCGGTTGGACCAGGGTACATTGGAAATCAGTCGCTTGATTCTGCAATGAGCGATCGGGTTGAAGAATACGAGTTCACATATCCGCCTTCGGAGTGGGAAGTCCCGTGGCTTGTTGGTAAAACAAAGATCAGAGAGACTGAAGCAATCCACATTGTGCAGGTTGCAAATGAAATTCGCACACTTGCTACTGCGCAGGCATGGGATCAGGGTGGGCCTTCTCCGCGGCGCACGCTCCGTGCCGCGGAAGACGTTTCGATCGGCAAACCAATGGTACTTGCGATCGGTGCGCGTATTGTTGATCGTTATCCCGGTGGGGACGCGGAGTCACCTAGACTCGTGATTCAACAGCGATTGAAGAGCGCGAATCTGCTCAACGATCATGACAATGGCATCCAAGCTGTTGTAAATGTCGCTGATATTGGGGCGCCACAGACATGAGACAAACCATTTGGGTGACGTTTGGTGTCACAGTCGGCAATCATTCCTCAATTCGTGTTCACACAGAAGATCCAAAAACAGCAGGAACGTATGCTGTGCAAGTCGAATATCGAGAAGGTGAAAGCTGGGCTGACATTTCAGGTCGTGCAATTACAATGGCCAAGGTCAGGCGCGAGTCTGAACCATCGGTCAGTGCACCTTCCTCAAGTTCAACACGTTCCGTTCAGCTAAGGCTTGTTCCACAACAGTCAGCACCGCCTCCGGAACCAGTGTTTGAGCCCTCTGACATTGAACCGTTTGTTGATGAAATGCTTTCTCGAATACTCGCAATCGCAGAAGGTGGCGTGCGTCTTGAGCTGGTAGGAAGTGGAACAGCCTCAACAGACTGCTGTTCTGTAATCAACTTCAATCCAGAACCATTCTTGTCAGGTCATATTGAAGCCGGTTTTGGACGCGGTCTGCATGAGGCCGGACATATCCGATACGACAGAAACGGAACAAGAAAAGACAATCAGCGCAAGACGAACGACCCACCAATCGGAACTGTGCTTCTTACTCGAGCTCAAGATGAAGGCGGCGACATGCTTGCGAATATTCTCAACTTGATAATGGATCGTCGAGCTGACGACAAACAGGCAAAAGAATTTCCAGGTAATGAAAATCCGATTTACGGACGACTCGGGCACTTACTTCCAGGGGAACGAAAGGACACAAAAACTGGAGAAGTGATTAAGAGCCTGAACGGAACTTCGCTTGAGTGCGAAACTTCTGTGTTTATTGACTTTGTTTACGCGATCAAGAAACGAACCAGACCAAGACACGCAATTGTGTGTAGATGCGTTAACATTGCTCTTCGGGCAATCAGACGTGTGAACGCGCACAAGTGTCGTTATGAACGTCTGCTAACGGCTTCCAAACGTATCCTTCAAATCTTGCGTGATAATGCGACAGAGGAAGACAAGAAACGCGAACAGGAGACTTCCGAGAGCGAGCAGAGGTTTACACAGTTCATGCAAGCTCTTCAGAAAGCGATTTCAGGAAGCAGACCTGATTCCAAACTTGTCAAACTGTTTCGGCAGATGATTGCAAACAAGTTGGCAGTTCGTCGAAGAAAGAGTCTTGCTATTCTGCCAAGCCAATTGGTGCAAGTGTCGAAAAAGGCTGGTTCAGGAACCGGAAAATTCGCCAATGCTGGAGCTGGTGCTGGCAAAGTTCTTCCGGTGGTGAAGGTTCCTCCGAATCCAGTTGCATATCGTCCTATACTCTCAAGAGTTAGACCTCAAGTCCGCGGTTTAAGTGATATCATTCAGCGTTTGAGTATTCCAGAAGTGCGTCAGCTCACTGGCTTGACTCGTGGTGAATTCGATGTCGAAGCTCTGTCGGTTCTCGCAACTGGCAGAAGCGACTGTATGCAGATCGAACTGCGTGAACAGCGTCTTGATGTCGGGATCGCGTTCTTGTTTGATCGAAGTTCATCAATGTCGGTCTTGAGTGCGGCAACAGGACTCTCTGTTGCACTCAATGAGGCAATTCTTCCACATCGTCGCTCTGTTGAATCAGCTTTCTTTGCCTTTCACGATCAAGTGTTTGACTGCGGATTCGCGCAACCGAACAACGGTATCGCTGGTGTTGAATGTGCTGGTGGAACACAGGAAGAACTTGGAATTCGTGTGGCAGGAAACTGGCTACGTGGAATTCGACGACCACGCAAACTTCTTATTACGATTTGTGATGGCGCGCCTGCGAGTGTCGCGGCAGTGAAAAAAGAAACCGACGCGCTTCTTGCGCACGGAATTCTTCCAATGCGAATTCTGGTAGGCGTAGACATTGCGCCTCGAACGTATCCCATTGAACTTTTCTTTGACTCATGGGCCGAGCTCAACAGAGAATTGGTCAAAGTCTTCACAGCGGTCGTTCTGGCCGCTCGTACTGCGTGAGGTAATCTACCTCGCGCTTTTTTTATTCCAAATCATTGATAAAATATGCTCAAAATGTTAGTCTCGTACGTTAGTTCTGCACCTTACAACTAAACTGGGAGAAACTTCTCATGGCAGACGATCAAGGCACTGACAGTGTAATGATCGGCGAACAGCTTGCAGACATCTTCGCGATCATTATTGCCGAGTTTCCATACATGTCTTTTGATGGAGCTGAAGCCATCATCGATAATGACTTCGGTTTTTCAGAAGACATCAAAAATGCGTGGTTGGATAATCGGTCAGAACAATGCCATACTCATTCGATTGTTTCTGGGTGCGTTTCGAATGAAGGCGAGGAGTTCGAACTGACGATTGACGGGGATTTCACAGTGCCAGAATAGGCATTGGTTATCAATCGTGATAACATTTGCTTTCCGTTTGTCACTTCAAAAAGACTGTTCTACTTATGTCGGAGTGATTTGCCAACTGATGCTTCCTGGCGTTGGCTTGTTCAAATCGATGGCTCACAAGATCGACTCTGATCTCGTGAGTCTTTTTTATTTCACTATTAAAGTTCCTTCCATTCCATTTGCTTTGTGCGATCCGACATCGCAATAAAAAGCGTACGTTCCAGGAGTTGTTGGCGCGGAAAATGTAAGAGCTTCACCTTCTTTGATAGCAAATTTAAGATCGAGCTCATCAATTACAAATGTATGAAATCCAGAATTTTTTGTGAATGTGATTTTGATTTTTTGTCCAGGAGCGGCAGAGATCGTCTTTGGTGTTAATGCAAAATTTGAAGCCTCCATGTCAACATTAACTCCTGCAGGTCCGCCAAGCACGACATCAACAATCCCTTCATCTTCACCTTTGACCGGCTCTGTTTCAAAAGTAGCTTCAACTCCATTTTCTGTAATGACTGTTTGAGTGTTTGAATTTGTTTCTACAGTTGGCTCGTTTTCTTTTGTTGTCTGAACGTCTTTTGTTTGTGTTGACGTGCATCCAGCACCGATTAAAACGAGTGTTGCGAAAAGAAACAAAGATTTATTCATAGTTGTTTGGTGTTTAAGAATAAGTCCAAACTAGCACGATTATTTTCTCTCGGCAAGATCCGTATGACAGAACACTCGTTTTACTGTAATCTACCATCTAGTGTGACTATTTGTAATCTTTTTCCATCTTTTTCGTTAAGAATCTGTAGGATAGCTGTTGATCTACTCGGCGGTGGAATTCGTATTGAAGAGAAAGAACTATCAGAAGAGGAATTGTGCAATCGCATGAAAAACGGCGATGATCACGCGTTTGAGATTTTGTATGAGCGTTATTTTGAAAAGATTTATGCGTTTATAGTTCGTCGTGTTGGAGCTCGAGAAATCGCTGAGGATCTTGTTTCAAACATTTTTTTGAAAGCTTTTGCGTCTCGTGCACGTTTTGTTTGGCGTGCGTCATTCAAATCTTGGTTATATCAAATCGCGAGCAACACTTTGATTGACCATTATCGCTCGCATAAACCAGTTGTTTCGTTTGATCCTGAAATTCACACAGAACCATCTGTACAACCATCAACAAATCAAGAAATCGATACTGCTAGTTTAAGAGAGATTTTGAATTCAGTTCTGTCAAAACTTGATTTACGAACTCAAACTGTTATTCAACTCAAGTTTTTTGGTGAATATGATCATCAAGAAATTGCCAATATGATGAACATCTCTGCCAACCATGTCGGTGTTCTGCTCTATCGAGGTTTGAAAAAATGTCACGAATTTTTACAAAAAACCCAAAAATTATGAACAATATCGACCCCCGTAATGAAAACGAGCGTGATCCGTTTAAGAAAGTGAACGAGCTGTTTGCTCGAATCACTCATTCTTTAGACATTCATGCCCGTCAAGGTTTCAAGGAAGCGCTTAGACAGCGAATTCTCGAAGCTAGACACAAAACATCTATGCGTTTTTTATTCTCGTGGTTTCATGGGCTTTCTCCAAAGCTTGCTGAAGGAGGTTTCGCGGCGCTTATTGTCGTGATAGTTGCAATGCTCGTGTTCGGTCCGTTTTTGCGTTCTGTTCCTGTTGTGTACGCACAGGATAATTTTTCGCTGACGGCTGAACTAGAGGATTCACTTGGTGTTGCTCCATCAACAAATTTTATTCTTGAAAGCAAGGACGAAATTCAGATGGATTTTTTGAAAAAATATCTTTCAGCTGACATTGATCTTGAATTCGAATTAAATAAAATAGATGAGCGTCATGTTCGTATAACATTTTCAAAACCTCTCGATCAAGGCCAGATGGTTAGATTTATATTGTCATCTCAAACTCCAGAAGCAGATGGAACTGTTCGTGAACGTCCGTATGAATGGGCGTTTCAAGTGAAAAAAGCGTTTCAAGTTTTGAACACCATTCCTGGAAATCAAACTTCTCGAGTTCCGCTTGATAGCGGAATTGAAGTTGTTTTCAGTCACGAAAACGTCACGACAAGCGATTTTGAAAAAGCATTTTCAATTACACCAGCAGTGAAAGGTCATGTTGAAAAAAATCGTCGAAGTATTGTGTTTGTTCCAGACTCGCTCACACCAAGTACTGTTTATGAAGTTCGAATTGCGTCTTCACTCACACCGGATTCATCTTCTGAAACTTTGGCAAAAGATTATACTTTCAAGTTTGAAACCGACAGTCAATTGGAGCGAGGTTCATACATAAATTTTATTGATCACGATGTCACTGTGATGCCTCAAGAAAAAGTAGAACTTAAAATGGGAACAGAGGACTATTCTTACGCCGCATCTCAAGGGCTTGAAAACGTTTCTTTGCAAGTTTATCAGTTTCCAACGTACGAAACATTCAGAAAGAGTTTTCTTGAATCTATTGTTGGCAGATGGCGTTACAACAGATCATTTTCAGAATACGTCAATCTTTCAGATTTGAAATCCATTGGAATTTTTTCTCCAGAAGTTGTTGGTTCTGATTATGGACCGGTCTATCGTCTGCCAATTGGTTTGGATGAAGGTTATTATGGAGTTGTTGCAACTTACAAAGGCAAGGAAGCTTGGCTTTTCATTCAATCAGTTTCAATAAGCGCGACAGTTGTTGAATCAGCAGGAGATTATTCTCTTGTTTGGGCGCATGACACAAATACAAAACAATCACTTACTGGCGCGCAAGTTGATGGAATTCAACTTGTTTCAGAAGACGATAAAACTTTTGAAACTTCTGAATCTGTTGTGACAGACACGTATGGTGTTGCACGAATTTCATTTGCACCAGAGGCAAAGTTTGCAGAAGTTGTTTCTGGAAACCGTTCACTTATTCTTTTGCTTGAGTCTAACAATTACGGTTGGGGAGGGGATTGGTGGTGGAATGGACCAAACAGTGTGTCAGTCGACGATGATTATTGGGGTTATCTTTATACTGATCGAACGGTTTATAAAGCTGGTGACACAGTTCATGTTTGGGGTTTTGCCAAGCCGCGTAATGGTCAATCGCTTCCAGCAACAGCGAAAGTAAAACTCACTTCATGGGTTGATGGTTACTCGTCTGGATATGGTTATGGTGATTCTGTTGAATATGTTTCGATGAATGTTTCAATATCCAAAGAAGGAACGTTTATTGGTGAGCTTACCTTACCAGATGTAACTGCGGCATCCTTCACTCTTTCAGTCGAGTATGGAGATGTTTCTGTTTTGTCGCGTTCAATTCAAGTTCAGGAATATCGAAAACCAGTTTATTCACTTGATCTTAAGTTTGATAAAAAAGCAGTTATTGTCGGCGAATCAATTGGATTTGCAGTTAAATCAAATTACTTTGACGGCACACCTGTTGTCGGAAAAACTGTAAATGTTGGTGGTTGGAATATCAAAACTCCTGTTGTTCTTTCTTCTGAAGGGATAGCCTCAGGAACATTTCAAATTACGCATATCGATTCATCATTCAATCAAGCGTCATTATCTGAACCAGGTCTAGAGCCAGTAGAGGCGTATAGCAATTTTTACATTTATCCGTCTTCGTTTTTTGTCTTAGGTGATGGAAAAATAAAAGATGGCGTTGCAACAGTGAATGTTGACACTCGTCTTGTGCAAATCACAGATTCAGATGATCGAACAGAAGATTACAAAAACGTCAGTCCAAATACTACCGTCAACGTGAACGCGACTGAAATTTATTACGAAAAAATTAAAATTGAAAACACTTACGATTTTATTCGAAAGATTGTACGTGAGAATTTTCGTTATGATCGACACGAGAATAATGTTTATTCCGGAACAGTCGTGACAGACGCTCAAGGAAAAGCTTCTGTGCAATTTGGTGCAAATCGTCCTAATACATATTATGAAGTACATCTTTCAGCAACTGACTCTCAAGGTCGTACAGATGTTGCAACAGTCTATGTATCAAACAATGGATATTCAGACGGAGTAGATTACGTTGATCCATATCTTTCATTTTTTGACACACAAACAGACATTGAAAATGCACAGAAATCATCTTATAAAATTGGAGAAGAAGTGAAATTAGAAGTCCATCAGTTTGGAAAGAAGTTTGAAATGATTAAAGATGGAAAATTTTTATTCATTGAAGCTCAACAAGGAATTAAGCAATATGCGTTTTCCTCTGTGCCGGAATACGCGTTTACTTTTGGTGAACAACATATTCCAAACGTGTTTGTTTACGGAGTCTTGTTTACTGGCGACGGATATGTGACTGTTAATTCACGATACGGATATACATCTGGTCATCGAGTTGATTTTGATGAAACGTCACGTCAGTTAAATATTGATCTTGTGCTTGAACAAGATAAATATCGTCCAAGTCAAAACGCGAATGTTCAAGTTGTTGTGAAGGATAAAAATGGAAATCCTGTTTCCGCTGAAGTGAATATAAGCGTTGTTGATGAAGCGTACTTCGCGGTTTTTCCGGAAAACGTTTATCCGTTGAATACGCTATATCAAAGGTTGCAAAGCGGAATTTCCGGTATAATTTCAAGTCACAAACGTGAATTGGGAATGGGAGGAGCAGAAGGTGGCGGTGGTGGAGAAGGAGAAACACGCAGTAACTTTGTAGACACTGCCGCGTTTATTAAAGTACAAACAAACAACGAAGGAATCGCAAATGTTCAGATTTCACTTCCAGACAATATCACGTCGTGGCGTCTTACAACACAAGCGATTGATACAAATGGTTTGCAAGCAGGATTCGTTGTAAAAAATATCGCGACAACTTTGCCGTTTTTTCTCAACGCTTCTGTTCAGCCAACTTATCTTACAGAAGATCAACCAGAGATTTTGGTAACAGCCGCTGGAACACAAACGAAAATGACAGATTCAATTCATTACGAATTATTTGTAGACGATCAAAAAGCAAATTCAGTTTTGGATACAACTGTCGGAGCAAGAGCGCACTTGGCTTTACCAAAACTTTCAGAAGGAACGCATCTTGTCACTATCAAAGCGCAAACAGGATCGCTGAAAGACGCGGTTGCGTATCCAATTCGAATTGTACAATCAAGATTGTCAGTTCCAGTTGTCGAAGAACAAGCACTTCAAACTGATACAAAATTGTCTGGCGCAGAGCAAGGTTTGACTTATGTGACTTTTGTTGATGGCAACGTTGGAAAATATTATCGAGATTTGTCGTGGATGTCTTGGCGATATGGTGATCGCGCTGATGAAGCAACTGTTCGTTCTGTTGCCACAAAAGTTTTGAATGATGTCTTTTCCACTCAAGATTCAATTCCAGAAGTTGACATTGGAGCCTATCAAAGTGGAGGGATAAGGTTATTGCCGTATTCTGATTTTGATCCAATCCTTACAGCAAAAATTGCTCTTTTGAAAGAAACACCATTTGATGAAACACAAATGCGCGGAGCTTTGCTTTCGTGGTTGTATAGAGCTGATCCTGCTAGAGTACTATCGCCAGTTGAAGCGGCATGGGTTTATGCAGGACTTGCCGCATTGGATACGCCGATTTTGTCAGAAGCAAAACGTTTTGCAAAACAAGAACTTCCGGACGAAGCAAAACTTGCGGTCGCTATCGCATATGCATTTGCGGGAGATAAAGAAAGCGCGCGAGATATTTATGAAAAACTAATGGAATCTGCCAAGCGTGAAATAAAATACGTTTGGGTTGAACGTGAAACACCTGAAGAAACAAAAGAAGCAAACGCGCAACTCGCGCTTCTTGCCGCGATGTTTAATGAAGTTGAAGATCGTGACGGACTTCGAGCGTATGTTGATAATCAAGCTCAAGGTCAAACGCTCACTGTGTTGGAAGAATTGGCAACAATCAAATCAGCATTACCTTTTGTAAAATCTGGTGCTTCTAAAGTTTCGTTTAATCTTCGTGGAGAAATCAAAACAGAAGAACTTGCGTATGGAAATTCATCAACGATAGTTGTGTCAGCTGAAGAATTATCTAAGCTTCAACCGACTGTCACATCAGGTAGTGTCTCGATAATAACGCGTTATCAAAAACCAATTTCGTCTTTGCCAGATGTATACGACAAGATTTCGGTGAAGCGGCGATTTATTGATCCAAAAACTAAACAAGACATCACGAGTTTCAAAGAAGATGATCTGGTTCGAGTTGAACTGACATTCGAAATTGATCCTTCTCTTCCAAGAGAGACTTTCCAAATTACAGAAAGCGTTCCATCAGGACTTACGCCCGTGACTTGGCGTGGCGGAATTGAAATTGGTAATTATTGTGTGACGTATCCAGAAACCGATACCGATCAAACGCTTTCATTCTTCGCAAGTGTAAATTGGTATTCCAGATATTGTCCAAAAAACATGATTACTTATTACGCACGCGTGTTGAATACAGGAACGTTTAAAGCAGAACCTGCTTCAATTCGCGCGTCGCGTGATCCATCGCTAATCAACTTCTCAAATGAAAACACTATTACGATTCACGAGTAAAAAAATTAAAATGGGGGCGCTTCTATGCGCCCTCGTTTTGGTTTTTGTTTTGGTGAACTCATTATTCCCTGAGCTTGTCAAAGGGATAATGAATGGTAAACAATCTCTTCCTCGTAGCGCTCCTATTTTTTATATTGACTCTATTCCAAACATTGGAAAAGTTTTTGCCGCAGTTGGCAAAACCGACCAATCGAATTTCGATTTAAAAAATTCTCGTTCTGAAATTCAGGCCGCGATTTTGCCTCATCACACAGAAATTGGTTCAAAAATTGATGAATTTTGGTCAGAGATTACGTTGCGTAGTTCGCCGGACGTTATTGTTTTAGTAAGTCCCGCGCATTTGGATCAGGGAAATGCAAATGTTCAAACAACAAACGGAATCTGGAAAACGCCATTCGGTGATGTTCAAACCGATGCAAAAATGATTGAAAAATTGAAAATCTCGCTTGAAACAGGATCGTTTGTGAATGAACATGGAATTGCAACTCACATGCCATTTATCGCTCATTATTTTCCAGAAGTTACTGTTGTTCCAGTGATCGCTCCTTCAAGAGCGGGCGCAACAGATGCAGAAGCGTTTGTCCGAAGATTAAAGTCGCTTGATAAAAAAATTCTTTTGATCGCGAGTATTGATTTCAGTCACTATCTTTCCGCTGAAATTTCCGACGCAAACGATCTTGAAACTCAAGAAGCGATAGCGGATAAAAATTTTGATCGCATTGATC
Organism: bacterium; assembly: GCA_020057555.1. Lineage (GTDB taxonomy): Bacteria > Patescibacteriota > Patescibacteriia > UBA9934 > GWF2-40-263 > JACQXU01. Next base: position 10,921 of record JAGVFR010000019.1, read on the forward strand.
AAATGGGTCCGGATTATTTTGATTCGTCTTTTGCGCTTGATACGTTTTTATTTTGGAAGAGTTTTTCAGGTTGTCTCTCGATACCTCGTTGGCACGAACATAACTCGCGTTTGATGTCAGGTATTGGACCGAAAGATGGAACGAGTTATTTTGTTTATTATTGTTCCAAACGTCCGCTTGCGCGAATTAGCGCTGTTGGCGACATTATGCTCGCTCGCGGGATCGGAGAAAGACTTAGTTATGATCATCTCAACAAAAATATTACTTCAGATTTGAAAAAAGTTGATGTGTTAATGAAAAGTGTGACAGGCGACAGTGATCTTTTGTTCGGAAATTTGGAAAGTGTTTTATCGGATATAGGAAAACCTGTTCAAAAAGAATATGTTTTTTCAGCCGAACCAAGACTTGTTGACCTTTTTACACAATGGAGATTCAGTTATTTATCTGTAGCGAACAATCACAGTCTTGATTATGGACGGGAAGCGTGGGAACAATCAGTAGATATTTTGCGAACAAAAGGAATAGTTCCAGTCGGTGGATATTCAAATGAAACAAATATTGAAACAGTTACTGCTGGCGGACAAGAGTTCGCGTTTTTGGGTTTTGAAAATTTAGTAAAACCATTCAACAAAAAAGATGTTCTTTCTGCAATCACTGTTGCAACAAAATCACATGATGTTGTTGTGGTTTCTATGCATTGGGGCGAAGAATATCAATCAACTCCAACACCAGAAACCGTTTTGCTTGCTCACGAAATGATTGATACTGGAGCTGACATTATTTTTGGGCATCATCCACATGTCTTACAACCAGTTGAGAGATATAAAAATGGTTTGATTTTTTATTCACTTGGGAATTTTATTTTTGATCAGTTTGGTGAAGCACAAAACACCAGCATGATCGCCACAGTTGATGTGTTTGAAGGTGGTAGATTGGATTATTCAACAACGCCGGTTTTGATTGACGAAGGTTTCCCTGTATTGAAGTAGAGTTGTCTTTAATTTTTATCCACAGCCATGTGGGTTTTTTTGTTGACGCGTGTTTTGAAGTGGAATAAAATGGTTGTAGGTGGAACAAAGTGGGGATCGGGATGAAAGAATTCCGGTGCTCACTTTTTGTCTGATTGCCTTTCATATTTATGTTCATCGGAGAATACAAACACTCACTCGATGACAAAGGCCGCATTGCGATCCCGTCAAAGTTTCGCAAAGCGCTGGCAAAAGGTGCTGTCGTTACACGTGGTCTAGACACGTCCCTCTTCCTGTTTCCCAAGGAGGAGTGGGACAAACTTGCGCAAAAACTCGCCAGTTTGCCCCTGGGGCAGTCCAACAGCCGCGCATTCGCCCGACTCATGCTTGCGGGTGCAATGGATGTTGCGTTGGATAAACAGGGGAGGGTCGTGCTTCCAGAGTATCTTCGCGCGTATGCAGTGATGAAGAAAAATGTTGTTATCGCGGGCTTGTTTACGCGTCTTGAGCTTTGGGATGAGGCAAAATGGGAAACATACAAGAAAAAGGTCGAGGGTGATGCGAACGCTGTTGCGGAAAAGTTGGGGGAGTTGGGGTTTTAATGAGTTGGTAGTTGGAAGTTTGTAGTGGAAGGCTTTAGCCTTCCAGAAGCTGGAAGTGACGCGTGTGAACAAGCGTCAGTTCCGGCTTCTAATTTGGAGGAGACAATTCTATGTTCAAACATAAACCTGTCCTTCTCCAAGAGGTGCTTGATCACCTCCAACCGGAGCCGAATCAGTGTTTTATTGATGGGACTGTGGGGCAGGGAGGGCATACGCGTGCCATCCTCATGCGCGCCCTCCCTGAAGTCTCATCATCTAAAACAAGACTTCTTGCGATAGACCGTGATGTTGAAAATCTCAATATCGCGCGCAAGGAGTTATCGAATTTTGGTAAAGCTGTTGTGTTTATTCATGACAGCTACGCCAATGTCAAAGCCCACGCCCATGTTCATCAATTTACTCACGTCAATGGAATCCTTTTGGATCTCGGGTTCGCTTCCTCGCATGTGGATGATCCAATTCGAGGATTCTCATTTCGCGCGGAAGGCCCGCTCGACATGCGCTACGACATCTCAAAAGGGATGACCGCGGCGGATATCGTTAACACGTGGGATGAAGATGAGCTTGCGCGTATCTTTCGACAGTATGGCGAAGAAAAACAAGCGCGTGGTGTTGCTCAGGCGATAATTGCCGAGCGCATACAGCACAAGTTTTCAAACACAATGGAATTGGCAGCGTGCGTGTCGCGCGTTGTGCGGTCATCCGGCAAAATTCACCCGGCAACCAGAGTGTTCCAAGCACTTCGGATCGCGGTGAACGACGAGCTGGGCGAATTAACGCGCGCGCTGCCCGATTTCGTTGATCTGCTTGCGCCTGGTGGGCGGTTACTAATCATCACTTTTCATTCTCTTGAAGATCGGATCGTGAAACGATTCATGAATGAGAACACGCAACTTCGCGTTGTGACCAAACACGCGATCAAGCCGTCCAAAGAGGAAGTTAAGGATAATCCACGCGCAAGAAGCGCAAAACTCCGAGTAGCTGAAAAAATTTAATCAAACAATCATACCGATCCCCACTCGCGTATGTCCCCATTCTCAACATCATTTTCGCGTTCGAATGTTATTCATCATTCAACGTTTGTAGGTTGGGTTAAATCCCATCAAACTTGGTTGAATGTCACTTCTTTCATTTTTTTATTGGTTTTCTGTATCGTATATATTATTCAGATCAATCAAACAGTTTCAAAAGGATATCAAATTCGCAATCTTGAATCAGAAATATCAGAACTAACCTTGCGAAATCAAAAACTTGAAGTTGTAACGCAACAAGCGCAGTCACTTGAAAATATAGAGCGTGCGACAAAGATGCTCGGACTTGTACGAGCGGAACGTCCAACATACGTGTTGTCTTCCACACCATCGTACGCGTTGGCGGAGTAGTGTGCTATACTTTTTATAGATATTTTTATCATTTTGAAGTCGAACTATGTCGGAGGGAACAACGGCGAAGAGTCCGTTGGCCCGGAGACATGGTTCGATTCAAAATGAACTATGTCTCAAATTCAATCAATCTTTCAAATGTTTACAGGAATCAACTGGCTTCAGCCAAGTTGGGATCTTTTCATTCTTCTTTTTTTTGTTATTGCGTCGCTGATTTATGGCATCTCACTTGGACGTGATCGTATCATCGTGATTTTAGTTTCGATTTACATGGCGCTTGCGATAGTGAATTACATTCCTTTCATCAACGCCTTTACAGCGCGAATTTCTATTAACGACGCCTTTGCATTACGAGTTTCAGTTTTTTTAGGCGTATTTATTCTTCTTTTCTTTTTCTTATCGCATTCAGCTTTATTGCGAACTCTAGGGCATGCGGCCGCACAGGGTCCGCTTTGGCAGGTGATGATTTTTTCATTTCTACACGTTGGTTTGTTAATAAGTGTTACTCTTTCATTTTTTCCAAATGATTTGGCAGGCGTCTTATCCAGCACAACGCAAGCATTTTTTGTTAGTGATATTGCTAAGGCAGTGTGGGTTTCAATGCCTTTGTTGGCAATGGTGATGTTAGGGCGGAATTACGATTCGTATTAAAAAAAGTAGTAAAGTAGTAGAGTAGCAAAGTAGCAAAGGAGAATATCAACATGGCAACAAGCCTGTTTTTTTATTGCCTGAGCTTGTCGAAGGCAGTAAACGAATGCTAGAATATCCGCATTATGGTCTTCCGACTTTTCAACAGTCTAACCAAAAAAGAAGAGGAATTTCAGCCACTCAAACAGGATAAAGTTGGAATGTATACTTGCGGTCCGACTGTTTATTGGTTTCCACATATAGGAAATATGCGAGCGTATTTGTGTTCTGATTTACTACGTCGCACATTTGAATACAATAACTTTGAAGTTGAACTTGTTATTAACATCACTGATGTTGGACATTTGACGAGTGACTCTGATGAAGGCGAAGATAAAATGATTGTTGCGATGCGAAGAGAAGGGAAAACAGCGTTAGAGATCGCGGATTTTTATACGCAAGCGTTTCTTCGAGATTTGAATCGCTTAAATATCAAGCCAGCGCATCATTACCCTAAAGCAACAGAACATATTGCTGAACAAATAAAAATGATCAAAGATATTGAACGGAACGGTTTTACTTATCAAACATCAGATGGAATATATTTTGACACATCAAAGCTTCCACAATACGGAATTTTATCAGGACAAAAAAGTGAAGATAAGCAAGCTGGCGCTCGCGTTGAGATGAAGGATAAAAAAAATTCGACAGACTTTGCTTTGTGGAAATTTTCACCTACTGGTTCACAGCGTGAAATGGAATGGGAGTCACCTTGGGGAAAAGGTTTTCCTGGCTGGCACATTGAATGTTCCGCAATGTCAATAAAATATCTTGAAATGCCGTTTGATGTTCATATGGGTGGAATCGATCACATTCCAGTTCATCATGAAAACGAACTTGCACAAGCAATCGGATGTTGTGGTGCATATCACGCGCGTTTTTGGATTCATAATGATTTTTTAATTGTTAATGGAGGAAAAATGAGCAAGTCGCTCGGAAATCTTTTCACGATTGACGATTTGGTTGTGAAAGGTTTTGATCCAATGTCGTATCGATATTTTGTTTTAGGCGCGCATTATAGAGCAAAATTGAACTTTACTTGGGATGCACTAACTTCAGCACAAAACGCTTTGCGTCGTTTGCAAAAGAACGTTCGCGACTGGGACGCGCCAGCAATTGGTTGCGCGAAATATGAACTAAGATTTTTGGATGCAATCAACAACGATCTCAACACACCGCAAGCTCTTGCGATTTTGTGGGAGATGGTTGAAGATACAAGTCAACCAACATCTGCGCGCGCGCAATCGCTTCTTAAATTCGATTTAGTGCTTGGACTTTGTTTGGATGATTTTGTTGGAAAAAGGTTGGAAATTCCAGAAGAGGTTTCAGAATTGATGCGGAAACGCGATGAGGCTCGTCAAAAAAAGGATTGGGGAGAATCAGATAGATTACGAGAAGAGATTAAAAATAAAGGATATTCAGTTGAAGATACAGATAAGGGACAAAAAATTACGGAATAAAATGAGCTGTTGCACCATGTCTCCGTGCCAACGGACTCTTCGCCGTTGTTCACTTTGACATAGTGTAACCGCTCATTTAAGACTATTCTTTAGTGTAAACGATTTAATTAACGACATTATGAAAACTAAATTGACTCTATTGACTTTTTTGACTCTTTTGACTTTTGTTGGTGTTGGCTGTTTACCAAAATCAGTTCCGCAACAAACAATCGGCACTTCGCATTTTGGTCGTTTGGTTGGTGGACCAGTAACAGAAAGTTCGATCAAAGGTGGATGGGTTCGTCCACACCCAGGAGCATTTTGGTGGGATCAAATCGAAAAAGAAAAAGGACAAGCATACGATTGGTCGGTTGCTGATCGCGAAGTTTCATATTGGCAAGAAAGAGATCAAGCGATTTTGGCAACGATTTGGCCTTATGCGCAATGGGATCAAGATTCATGTCATCCAAAAGATCCAAAAGTAAAACATCCGTTTGGTGAGGAAATGATCAAGATGTACAGTATTTGTCATGTTGAGCCGTTTCAACAATGGGTTCGTGCAATAACAGAGCGCTATGATGGCGATGGAATTGATGATATGTCAGGACTTAAATATCCAATCACACATTGGGAAATCGGAAATGAACCAGATCTTCAAACTCCGGAGTTAACTTTTTTTCAATCTGGAGCTGGAGCGTATGCCGAAATTTTCAGGCTCGCTCATGATGAAATCAAAGTTGCAAATCCAAATGCTAAAGTTTTATTTGCTGGTATGTCCGGAATAAGCACGTCGTCTGTCGCGTATTGGCGTGGTGTGTTTTTTACAGAGCGAGTTCGCGGAGATATCGGAAACATTCATTCCATTAGTTCGTCAGATCAGTTTTTTACAAAAGAATATAGCGACTTTTGGAAAGGTGTTGGTCGTGAGAATAAACCGTTTTGGGTTACAGAAGCGCTTGTTGGATCACTGGATGTGAACTGGGATGATGATATGAAAGCGCAAAAAACTTTCACTGGTTATGTGAATGCGTTCGCAAATGGAGCAGAGAAAATTTTTAACGTTGGCAAGAACGATCCGACTGGAGGGCCTGGTGAAAAAGCTGAACAGACTTTCGAATTATTAGTTAAGACGATTGGTGGATTTGATACGGTCGAACGTCTAAGTGAACACACAGTGAAATTTGTAATGCCAAAACAAACGGTTTACGCATTGTGGAACGGCGCCACTGTTCCGGAAAATATAGAAGGAAAAGTTGATGTTGTGTTTTACGATGGAACTCGCCGGAAATTGAAAGTGCAAGATGTGAAAACAGACAAACCTGTTTTTGTTGTCGCAAAATAATTTATGTCGTCTCGAGCGAAGTCGAGAGACCTTTTTGGCCTCATTCAAATTTTTACAGGTGATGGCAAGGGAAAAACTACTGCCGCGCTTGGTGAAGCATTACGCGCTGTCGCGATTGGAAAAAAAGTTGGGATAATTTTTTTTGACAAAGGCGGAGAACATTATTCCGAGCGGAAGATTTTAAATAAGCTCGGTATTTTTTATTTAGCAACAGGTCGCGATCGAATTGATCCAAAAAATGGACGATTTGATTTTTCAATTCAAGAAATTGATAGGGAAGAGGCAATGCGAGGTTTGGAAGAAGCAAAACGATTATTTGACGAGAAATATGATCTGGTAATTTTAGATGAGATCAATTCAACAACGTCTCTTGGAATGATTGATGAAAAAGACGTACTGAATTTGATTGATTCAAAACCAGAAAAAACAGAATTGATTTTAACCGGTCGCAACGCGCCAGAATCTTTTATAAAAAAAGCGCATCTAGTGACAGAGATGCAATTGGTGAAACATTATTTCTATTCCGGCGTGAAAGCGCGTGAAGGACTTGATTATTAAAAAACCAGCGAAGGAACGCTGGATAGAGAACTACATTTTACCAGCACTAGTTTCATGGTTTGGCGGTATTGGAGAAATCGGTCGCGAAGTTGTTGCGATCTTGTTGTCGTTTGGTCGCACACACCTACAAATGATCGTTTGGAATCGATCCTCGTCATCGTTGCGGACAACTGCCGTGGAATCATCTTTCTGAAATTCGATACGATGATCAATGTGAGGGCAAACACCAGATTTGAAGCTCTTGAGATTGAAGAATAGGTCAAGACACAGATCTTCTTTTTCCACAGAAAGAATCTGTCTCATGTCGAGCGGATCCCTGGTTATCTTTTCACTGCTATTTTGGTCTGTGTTGGAACACCCTGTTAGAGCGAAGAAAAGGACGAGTACTAGCACAAGTCGTTGCACCATCGGATTCCTCCTGTACAACTGCGCGCGATGTTCGTGCGCATGCCTTACAGGATGAAATTGCTATTGACAAATCTTTTTGATTGAGGTAAAAGCATACACGACTGCCATATATTTGGCAAGAGAGGAGTCATGGATCAGAGGTCTTACAGTGTTCATCAATCAGAGCTGAATCGCAAGTTCTACTGCAAGATAAAGCGCAGAAATGTTCCGCTCGGAAGGTGTCTGGATCTATACGTGGATGTAAATGCACGAGCAGTGTGTTCAACAAGCGCTTGCCGTTATTGCTCCCAAGGTAGCAATAACAGAAGGTCTTTTAGTGTCGAGAAATTCAGCTGACGTCATTCGTTCTCCTTTGGCACTACTCGCCAGAGGAGTTTTTTTATTGTTGTGATTCTTGATTTTTTAGAAAAAAATAGTTACCATCACACTGCATATCGGGCTGTAGCGCAGATGGTAGCGCGCATGGTTCGGGACCATGAGGTCGTGGGTTCAAATCCCATCAGCCCGACCAATTCAGACATTTTGAAAAAGATGTGATCATTCGAAAGCTGGATCAAGGAGATTTTGGCTGAACTAAATTTTCTGATGAGTTTTTGTTATTTTTGTTTTCAACGACACTTATGTTTTGGATAATATTCATAATCATTTTTCTCTTACTCGCATCTACTGCGTATGCGGCGTCTCGAGGTGCTCCATGGGTTCCGACATGGAAACGTGATTTGCGTAGAATTGAAAAATTAGCGCATCTCAAAAAAGGCGAACGCTTTATTGAGCTTGGTTGCGGAACCGGTCGAGTTTGTCGTCATTTAGCAAAACACACAGAAGCAGAAACATTTGGAATTGAACTTTCGTTTTTGCAGTGGTTGGTTGCCTATCTATTATCTTTGAGATGGAAAACGATAGAAATTTTTCTTGGAGATGTATTTAATCACAATCTTTCGTCTTATGATGTTGTTTACATGTTTCTCATGCCAGAGACGTATAAAAAACTTCGTGATAAACTAACAACAGAACTGCAACCAGGCTCGCGCGTGATTACTTATGTATGGCCAATTCCAGATTGGACACCATCGTATGTGGATCGCGTTGAAGGTGCACCTGATATTTATTTATATATAAGAAAATAGCCATGCCAATTTCAACGTCAGACCATCAACGATGGGAACAAGAACAGCCATTCATCACAAAACAGCGGGAACTTCATCCCGAGCTTTTTGCGCCAGTCACGAAAGAAGAGGGAACGCTTTTGAAACGTGTTGGAATTACAGCAATTCAGAGTGAACGTCCAAAAGGATACATAAAATACTCGCCGCTTGATTTTATTGTTGAAGAAATTCGTCCAAGTGGAGATGTTATTTTAGTTGATGGAAAAGAAGTGCAACCAGAATATGAAGAAGGAGAGGGAACTGTTTATGCTGATATTACAAAAGTTGGAATTTCGACTTTAGATGCGGTTCAACGCGTGGCTGACGCGCTTCATGTTGAAAGCAAGCAAATTGGATATGCTGGGATAAAAGACGCGGTTGCGCTTACATCTCAACGAATTAGTTTTAGGGGTGTAGCAAAAGAAGCTGTTGAAGCTCTGCGTGTTCCAGGGTGTTTGTTTCGAAACGTCGAAGAAAATAAAGGAGCGATTGGTGTTGGAAATTTGATGGGAAATCGATTCACGCTTTTTATTCGCACGGAAAAATCAGTTGACGAGAATTGTTTTTCAAAACACACTCAAACAATTCAGCAAAATGGAATCATGAATTATTTTGGAGTGCAGCGTTTTGGAACTCCGCGATTTCTCGCGCACTTGTTTGGAATGCATCTTTTGCGCGGAGAATATAAAGAGTGTGTTCGAGCGTATCTCACAAAAGAAAGTGAATTTGAATTGCCGTTTTTTACAAACAAACGTCGCGAGGCAGGGACGCAATATGGAAACTGGCAAAAGATGAAAGAGATTTTTTCTGTATTGCCGTACATTTTTCGGTTTGAACTTCAGGTGATTGAAGCAATGATCATGCGACCAAATGAACTAAACGCAATTCACGCTATTGGTCAACAAGCATCAATGTGGGTTCGCGCATATTCAAGTTATCTTGTTAATTTGGTTTTGTCTGACGCGGCGCAATCTGGAAAAAAATTGCCAAATGAGTTGGCACTAATGTTCGGGCGAGAACAGGAAATGGATTCAGTTTTCAAACCATTGATGCAAAAGCACAACACGATAAATTATCGTTCGTTTTTGAGAGATATGAAATTTGTTCAAGCTGGAAAGAATCCAATAATCGAACCTGTGATTTATCCAAAGTTCCATGGATACAAAATTTTACCAGAAGGAATGATCGTGAGTTTTGATTTGCAAAAAGGCGCGTACGCGACAACGGTTTTGGAAGAGTTGTTTCAAGTTGTGACAGGGTATCCAATTCCTGAATGGGTGAACCGCGTTGATGTTGATCCGAAAAAAGAACTCGGGACAGGTCACTTGGATGATGTGAAAATATTGTTGGCAGAGGAAATAAAGAATGTGATGTCGCGGAAGGTTGAACAGGAAGAGGAAAAATAATCATGAATTATCAAAGAGCGGTTGTGCCATGTTTCCGGGCCATCGGACTGTCGCCACTGTTCCCTTCAACATAGCACAACCGCTCTTTAATAATTGAACATGGATTTATTTATTGCCTGAGCCTGTCGAAGGCAGTATAAACTGAAATATGTGGAAATGGTTTGTATATATTATCGAATGTGAAGATGGAAGTTACTATACAGGTATGACTTGGTGTCCAAGTGATCGATGGGAGCAACACATCATGGGAGGAGGTTCAGTATATACATCAAAACATAAACCAAAATCTGTCGTGTATATGGAAGAATTTGAAGATTTAGAATGTGCACGCAACCGTGAAAAACAAATCAAGGGTTGGACGAGAAAGAAAAAAGAAAAATTGATTTTTGGAGAGTGGGGAAAGTATTGGGAATGATATAAAACATTATTACAGCCTTCGACAGGCTCAGGCAATAATTAGTATACAAACAAAAAACCCCGGGAAAGCGCGGAACCGAGAAACAAATCTCGAGGTTCTTTGCTCGCACGGGGCGAGAGAAATTGGCTAGTAGGAGATCTTGTTAAAGAAGTTGCGGTCTCCTTTTTCGGTGATGGCGGGCTGGGTCGTGGTGGTGGGCTGTCGAACCTGCAGGAAACGGAACGTTCCGTCAGGGTTCATTCGGACGACCTTCTTGTCATTGATACCCTGCTGGGTCGAGAGCATGCGGCCGGAGACGTTGAGAGTCCAGCGACCGTCCGGGTTCCGGAACCCCTGGAGGTTCAGCCACCATGAGTTCAAGATTCTCTCCACGGCGCTGATCGCGAAGTCCTCGAGATCATGTAGTTCACTGTTCTTCTTGAAGTTGATGAAGAGACGGCCGCGGTGTTCCTCGCGAAGGATGTTGACGTCCGCCATCCTGAAGCCAGCCGCGAACAGGTCGTCCGTGAGAGCCACGAACATGAACGCGCCACCTTCGGCCTTCTCGTGGCCGAACATGAGACGGCCCGAGTCCGGGAGAGGAGTGCCTTGGCGGTCAGTGCGTCCCAGTCGGAACGCGTCGCGGCCGATCCCTTCGGCCTGCTCCACGAACTTCGCCTGCACCCTTTGAGCGTCCTTGACGCCGCGGTTAACGGTTCGTATGCCTAGTGCGATGAGCTCGTCAACACCGGTTTTGAGAGAGAACGCAAGCGACACAACCTGACATTCGTCCAGCAGACTCATTGGAAACCTCCATGAAAATGTGTCCTTTTCAGGACATTGTGCCCATCAAAGGGCAGGCTACGCGATCCACCCGGATCGAATCGTAGACAACAAATATATCATAAAAATGAGCTTTTGTCAAGAGCTTGGCGAAATAATTTGGCTCAATTCAGCGACGATTTAATGCCTTTACAGATTGGTATAGATTGTTATCATTCCATTAATCTAACCCTTTGCTACTTTGCTACTCTTCTACTTTGCTACTTACTAAATCTATGAATCTTCAAGAACTCCTTTCACTTCCGCTTAGCGAAACAGTCAGCGTTTTTAATCAACCTTTTACATATGTCGGACGTGTCGAGGTCACTCTTGATGATGGATCAAAAATGTATTGGCTTTTTAACGACGAAGACGGAATGCTTTCCGTTGCACCAGACGAAGAAGAACTAATAACTTTTGATCACCTAGAGGATGAAGTCGAAGCCGATGATAGTGTTTTCCTACATGGTAAAGAGTATGAATTTAGCTATGAGGGCGCTGGAAAAATCACATCATCTGATGGGGAATCTCAAATGGAAAATGATGATAGATATTTGTTCAATGAATATGAATCTTCAGATGGTGAAAAGTTGCGAATTGTGAGTAACGAAAACACTGGCGAAACGGACGCGTATTTAGGTAGGATAGTATCAGAAGACGACTTGAACGAAATCTAGTAAAATGATGAGAGCAAGTGCTCTCATTTTTGTTTATGAAAAAACGTTGGAGTGACATGTCAAGATCTCGACGCGACGCGCGTGTTGAAGCGTTTCGTTTGTTTATATTATTTTTTGCAGTTGTCATTGGCATCAAACTTTTTGTCTTGCAAATTATTGATCACGGTTTTTACAAAGCGCTCGCAAGTGGACAACATGAAATTCTGCGCGAGCTTATCCCAGAGCGCGGTGATGTTTTCATTCATGATTACAAAGATGAAACACTGGTGTCGCTTGCCACTAACCAACGTTTAGCATTTATTTACGCAGATCCGCGCAAAATAAAAGAACCAGATGATACAGCACAAGCTCTTGGTGAAATTTTTTCCTACAATGAAGAAAAAGTTTTAGTACTTGAAAAACGTCTTGATCAACCAACTGATCCTTACGAACCAATCGAACGACAAGTTTCAGACGATGTATTGGATCAAGTTGTCGCGCTTGAACTTCCTGGAATTTTTTATACGCGCGAACTTTCACGACTTTATCCAGAGCAAGGTATTGGCGGACATGTGATTGGATTTATTGGTTCAGACAAAGATGGAAACAAAGCCGGTCGGTATGGCATTGAAGGATATTTCAATTCAATACTTGCTGGCACGCCTGGATTTTTGCGTTCAGAACGAGATATTGCCGGTCGTTTGATCGCTGTTGCGGAACGTTCGCTGGAACCAGCAGTTGATGGTGCTGACATTGTTCTTACAATTGATCGAACGATTCAGTTCAAGGCTTGCTCATCTTTATCAGCAGCTGTTACGAGACACGGAGCGGATGGTGGAAGTATTATTATTCTTGATCCAAAAACAGGAAAAATTTTTGCTATGTGTGCTGTTCCGGATTTTGATCCAAACAATTATTCTAAAGTTGAGAGCATTGATCAGTTTAACAATTCAGCAATTTTCGATTCGTACGAACCAGGATCAGTTTTCAAACCATTTACAATGGCCGCGGCAGTTGATGTTGGAGCTGTTACACCAGCAACACATTTTACAGATGTTGGTTCTGTGTTAGTTGATGGATGGCCAAAACCACTTGGCAATGCGGAAGGAAAAGTTTATGGAGATGTTGACATGACGCAAGTGCTCGAAGATTCAATCAATACTGGAATGATTTTTGCAATGCGCGCGATGGGACAACAGACGTTTATTGATTATGTGAAGCGATTCGGGTTTGGACAAAAAACAGGAATTGAATTGGAAACAGAAGCGGTAGGAAATATCTCATCGCTTGAAAAGTCATCTGAAATTTATTCTGCAACTGCAACGTTCGGACAAGGCATAACTGTTACACCGCTTCAAATTGCAATGGCGTATGCGGCAATCGCAAACGGAGGAATGTTGAAGAAGCCGCAAATTATTGATGAGATTCAATATGCTGATGGAACAGTTGAAAAACGAACACCTCAAGATGTTACGCAAGTGATTGATGAAAAAACTTCGCGCATGCTTGGAGCAATGCTTGTTTCTGTGATAGAACATGGTCATGGAAAGCGCGCTGGCGTTGCGGGTTATTACATTGCTGGAAAAACCGGAACTGCCCAAGTCGCTCGAACAGATGGAATTGGATATTCGAATGATTATACTATCGGTTCGTTTGCTGGTTTTGGACCTGTTGAGGATCCGAAATTCGCTATGGTCGTTCGTATTGATAATCCTCGAGATGTTGTTTGGGCAGAATCAACTGCGGCGCCGTTGTTTGGTGAAATGGCACAATTTCTGCTACAGTATTTCGAGATTCCTCCAGTGAGGAAGTAAAAATAAGTAGCATAGTAGTAAAGTAGTAGAGTAGAAAAGGAAAAAGGGAGAAAAGGGGCGAGTGGTAAGAAAAAGAAAATAAAAATATGAAAAAATTTATTCAAAGTTTGTTGGCTAAAAAAGCGTGTAAGTTGATCGAGAAACACAAGCCGATCATCATTGGTGTGACTGGTTCTGTTGGAAAAACATCAACGCGAAATGCTATCGCAACAGTTTTGTCAGCCAAATTTGATGTCGCGCCAAACATCAAAAATTACAACAACGAATTTGGGTTGCCTCTGACCATTCTCGGAAAGCAGTCGCCTGGTCGTTCCATTTTTGGCTGGTTATCAATTTTGTTTTCATCTGTAAAAAAAATTCCGCAGGTTTTCGTTCTTGAATACGCGATTGATCGTCCTGGTGATATGGATGTGTTGTGTCAGATTGCAAAACCAAACATTGCTGTGATGACTCGGATTTCGACTGTGCACGCTGAATTTTTTCGTTCAGTTGAACAGTTGGCTGAAGAAAAAGCAAAACTCATTGCGTGTGTTCCTGAAAATGGTTTGGTTGTGTTGAACGCGGACGATCCACTTGTTGTTGGACTTTCCGGTCATGCAAGTGCGAAAATTTTGACTTATGGTTTTTCACCTATCGCGAATGTTCACGCTGTTGATTATTCTCTTTGGACTCGCGAGGATTTTTCGTTCGAGCCAGGTGAAATTTTTTCAAAATTATCTTTTGGAGTTGAAACGAATGAAAACGGTCGGTTAAATGTTGAGGTGAATCATCTATTAGGAAAAGCTTCGGCGAGTTCACTGTTGTGCGCGATTGCAATTGCTCGACATCTTGGTTTATCAGATGACGAAATCTTGTCAGCTTTACCAAATACAAAACATGAGCCAGGTCGTATGAATCCAATTGCAGGAATTAAAGGTTCACTTATTTTGGATTCAAGTTATAATGCCGCGCCAGCATCAATGCAAGCATCACTTGAAGTATTGGGCGAGTTTCATCCATCAGAAGACGCTCGTAGAATAGCAGTGTTAGGATATATGGCAGAACTTGGTCAGTATAGCGAGCAGGAACACAGAATGATTGGAATGAAAGTTCAGGAAGTTGGTGTAGATTTTCTTGTGACTGTTGGAGAAATCGCGCGTGACATTCGACGTGGAGCAATCGAGGCAGGACTTCGCGAAGATCAAATTCAACATTTTTCTGATTCAGTTGAGGCCGGGAGATTTCTCGATGCGCAATTGCGGAAGGGTGACATCGTTTTGGTTAAGGGCTCGCAAAGCGCACGAATGGAAAAAGTTGTGAAAGACATTATGGCAGAGCCAACTCGCGCTGAAGAATTGTTAGTTCGTCAAGAAACGGCTTGGTTAAATAAATAATTTTATGCCAACAAAAAAGAAAAAATCTTGTGGGTTAATGAAAACATTAGTTTTTATTTTGAGTGCTGTGATTATTGTTTTGTTATTTATTATCCTTGCAAGCAGTCAAGGAGATAAAGAGATCGACAAAACTATTTCTGATCTTAAACAAAAAAATGACGAATTAGAAAACGCTCGTGAAGATGCAGAAAAAACTTCTCTTGCTCAGCGTTTGGGAACTGCCGGAATCGAAACTTTGAATTTATGGAAATTCGAAATTGAAAACTGTGAAATTCCATATTGTTTAGCGACTCGAATTGGAGTTGAAGGAGTTGAGGATTTTGTCGAGCAGACTCGTGGATTGAGCAGATGGAAAGGGTATGTGACGAAGTTGGAAGAGGGCCCAGAAGACCCAGATGGCCAAGAGGGAAGCCAAACAAAAACAACAACTTGTGAAGCGTTTTCGATCGATGGCGGTGCTGATTTTCCAATCAATATGGATTTGTTGGCTGATGTTGAAAAGAAATTACTAAAAGCTGGAACTGAAAAAAATCAAATTGAAATCACGGTTTATTCAATCGTCACAGGAGGAGAACCAATTTCTTGCAAAACTCCTGCATACGTTTTGAACGTTCATCTTTGAGTTAACAAGATATGATAACTTTGTTTGGAATAATTGGTCTCGTGGTTGTTTCGATTTCTATTTGGGTTAAAAAAGAAAAGAGGCAAGACCTCTTTTTTATTCTCGGCGGTTTATTTTTGTTAGTTCACAGTATTGGAATCAAAAGTTGGATTTTTTCTATTTTGCAAATTGTTTTTATTGTTTCGGCGTTGATTGAATTTTTAAAATTAAGAAGACGAAGAAATTAAAATTTGAATTCTTCGCTTTCCTCTTCACCGTAAATTTCATCGTCCCAGTATTTTATGTAAGTTGGTTTTATAATCCAGATTTTTGAGCCCCATGCGTTTGAGAGAATCCATTTCACCGTAAGAATATCACGAAGGTCTGGAAATTTTTTGTATAAAAGTTTGATTCCGTTCGCGATTTCATTTGGATTATTTGTAGCGCGACAAACTCCGAGTCCTTGAACTGATTTTCTATTCTTGTGATTTTTTGGATCGAACCAAGCAACTGAAAAAGCAATGTTTGGATTTTTTTGAATCATCTTGCTGTGCTTGGTATCTTTTGGACTGATAAAATATATTGTTGATTTTTCATCAATACCAAAATAAACATTCGCGACCCAAACGTCTTTGCTTTCATGAGCCGCGATTGTCATCAGCTTTTGTGATTTTAGAAACCTGAGGGGTTTGAGCATAGACATATTTTTAACCAAATCTTATTGCCTGAGCTCGTCGAAGGCCGTAGAAATACACCCTTCGACTCGTCGATGACTCCTCGCTCAGGGAATAATGTTGCGAAACTTGCTATGGGTTTATCTTTAAGTATTTTACATGATTTCTCTGTAACAAAAAACCGCCCTTTGGCTAGCTAGGGACGGTGAGAGAATGAGAAGACCAGAGAAGAGATTAGATGCCGTGAGTCTTTTCAGTCACAGGATTTTCGGTATGCACCGCGACGATCCACTCGGCCACGTGTTCGAGCACACTGCTGTACACTCCTGATCCCGGCGATGTCTCGATGTCTCCGTCTAGCATGAGAACAGTGAAGAGCTGAACGCGCAATCCAGGAGAACTGTTCAATGCTTTGACGATTTCATCCTTCGCGATTTCGTGAAGCGCCGCAAGTGCTTTGTGAAACTGCGAGGCCTTTCGACCGTTTCTGCTGACTCCAGTGAGACGAAGTTCGACTCCGAATCCTTCTCCGGTTCCGGTATAGATCGTGCGATCTGGAATCTGGACGTAGAACTCGGCTGGACGTTCGAGAGCGTTTTCTGCTCCAAGGATTTCGGTTGCCACTTGGACGAGGAAATTGGTTGCGAATCTCCTTGTCCTCAAGGCTTCGACGATTGGATGTGGCGCTCCATCTGTTACGACAGCTTTCAGTTTCACGTTTGTTTCCTTTTCGTCAGTGATTGACGCATCGGAACTCTAGCTGATTGAGAGAGTTTTGTCAATACAGCGCTCACTCTCGATTTTTTTTGGATATCGTGGTACATTTCCGTTTTCTATGGAACCAACAAACGTTGTTGTCAGATTCGAAAACGTGACATTTGGATATAATTCAGACAAACCCATTTTGAATGAGGCAAGTTTTTCAGTTCGTGAAAACGTGAAGTTTACGCTCATGGGCCAAAACGGAGCAGGAAAGAGCACAATTTTCAAACTTATTACAGGTGAATTGAAACCGGATAAAGGAAATGTATATTTTTCTTCTGGCGCAACAATTTCAACTGCAAAGCAAGTAATGGCGCGTGAACATTTAACAGAAACCGTGCGTGAGTATTTTACACATGCTTTTTCAGAAGTTCCACGAAATCTCAACAAGCGCATCACTGACACGCTTGAGATTGTAAATTTATCAGCGCCGCTTGATAAAAAAGTCGGTGATTTTTCTGGCGGACAACAAGCGCGATTGCTTCTTGCTTTTGCGCTGATTCAAAGTCCTGACATTTTGTTGCTCGATGAACCAACAAATAATCTTGATCGTGATGGAATTGATCA
This sequence comes from bacterium, assembly GCA_020057555.1. Lineage (GTDB taxonomy): Bacteria > Patescibacteriota > Patescibacteriia > UBA9934 > GWF2-40-263 > JACQXU01. The sequence continues at coordinate 28,524 of JAGVFR010000019.1, forward strand.
TCTAACATCATTTCTAATCATGTATCCAAAAACCGTTTTAGTTATTTCACATGATGCAGATTTTTTGAACTGTTTTACAGAAGGCGTTTTGCATCTTGATGTGTTCACAGGAAAAGTTGAGAAGTATGATGGAAACTATACGGACGTTGTTGAAGAGATCACCGCGCGTGTTGAACGTGATCGCGCAAAGAACGCGCAATTACTTCGAACAATTCAAGATCGAAAAGACAAAGTAAACTTTTTCGCGCACAAGGGTGGAAAGATGCGCAAGCTCGCGAGCAAGTTAAGAGACGAAGTTGAGGAAGCTGAAGAAAATATGGTTGATGTTCGTCGTGATGATCGAACAATTGGAGATTTCAATATTCCAGCACAGACGTTTGTTGAACCAATCGTGCATTTGAAAGCTGTGAAAGTTATTCTCGACCATGAACCGCATCGCGCAAAAGTTGATATCATACTTCGAAAAAGGGAACACATGTTGATTGCTGGACCAAACGGAATCGGAAAAAGCACATTACTTCGCACCCTTGCAGAAGGACAAGATAAAGATGCTGTAATCACAACAGGAGTGAAAGTCGGTTATTACAGACAAGATTTTTCAGGTCTTGATTTTGAACAGACAGCATACGATTCACTTGCAGAAGTTATGGAAGTATCTGATAATGAAATACTTCGACGCATAGGAGCGAGATTTCTTCTCAATGGAGACGCTCTTGCGACAAAGATCGGCGCATTGTCAGAGGGACAAAAAGGGTTGCTGTGTTTCGCGCGTTTTGTTCTTCAAGAACCCGGGTTATTGATTTTCGATGAACCGACTAATCATATAAACTTTCGTCATTTGCCAGTGATTGCACGCGCGCTCAATAATTACGAAGGTTGTTTGTTGGTCGTCAGTCACGCCGAAGACTTTGTGAAACAGATTCGATTCGATAGCACATTGGATCTCTCAACGCTAATTAAACCTTAACGTCATAATATGAAAGATTTTTTTAACAAGAACAGCACACGAAAAGGTGGAAAGAAGTTTGAAGGCGGTAAAAAGTTTGGTGGTGGAAAAAAGTTTGGTGGAAGTGGCGCTTGGAAACGTGATGAAGATTCTGGTGAGCGTCCTTCTATGCATGGAGCGACATGTAGTAAATGCAGTGCGCCATGCGAAGTTCCATTTAAACCAAATGGCAAAAAGCCGATTTATTGCAATGGATGTTTTCGAAAGGAAGAAGGTGGAACTTCATCTCCACGTTATGGAGCGAAAAAGTTCGACCGTTCTAGTTCGGTCGAAAAGCCGCCATTTCGAAGCGCGCCACGTGCTGACAATGACGAAGTTGTAAAACAATTGAAAGCGTTGAACATTAAGATGGATCAACTTTTACGCGCGTTGACTGGTAATGAAGAAGAGGCTGTAGCGGAAGGCTTCAGCCTTCCAGAAGTTGAACAGGATGAAGAGGATGAGGACGAAGAAGCTTAGAAATAATGGTTGCAATGTTACGCTCGGCAGGAATGAAACCTGACGCTCGGGCGGGCAAAAAGAAATGGGGTTGTTGGGGGTTGGGAACCTTCGCTTTTAGGCGAGGGTAGGTTAGGTCTAATTTTGCCTTAGAATCGTACCCGTCCTTCAGACTAATTTTGTATTGGAGAAGGCGTGTGTTAGCTAAATAATCCGTTTACTGATATGCTTAACTCATGAAAAAATATTTTGTAGTTTTCGGATCGCTATTTATCGTTGCACTAACTATTTTCGGTTTCAACTTATATTTACCAATCATCGAATCTCCAGCCGACGAACGATTGATTACGCCAGCAGCAGAAGACTCGATCAAGAATCTATTTTCCGAAAAATACAACAAACCCATTTCGGAAATTAACATAATTATCACTAGCCAGGATGAGACTCACATCAGAGGAGGAGTATTTTTTTCCACAAGCGGCGAAGAAGATAACGGCATGTTTTTAGCAGTAAGAGAAAACAATCAGTTAAAGCTAGTTTATGACGGCAACGGTACAGTTCCATGTACAGAACTCATGGAATATGGTTTCACACAGGATCTGTTGGTTGGAATTTGTGATATAGAATCATCAAAAAAAACTCCAGCCAAAACCATGACTGTTAAAGTTTATTATATAGATACCAATGTCCCAAACCAGAATGGATCAGTTGGCTGTGGAGATGAAGCCATAGGTGTAGACAAGCCGATAGTTCCAACTGCATCTCTATTAGAGACAGCACTAGAAATTTTGTTATCTTCAGATCAGTCACTTATGGAAGGTGCTGGGCTTTATAATGCTTTAGCAAACCAAAATTGGGAACTCGAAAGCGTGTCAATAATCAACGAAGAAGCTATTATAAAATTTTACGGTAAGTTTGTAGGGATGGGGGTATGTGAGAACCCACGCATTAAAGCGCAAATTGAAAAAACAGCTCTTCAATTTTCAACAGTTAAAAAAGTTTCTATTTTTGTCGGTGGCATTTCGTTGGACGAACTAATGTCTGCCAAGGATGAAAACATGGAAGTAAAAGTTTATTTCAACAATCCAGACATAGACTCGAATTGGGATACAGAATGCAGCAACGTCTTCGCAGTAGAAAGAGAGATCCCATTAACCAAATCTGTAGCGCTTGCCGCGATGGCAGAATTACTCAAAGGCCCAACTGAAGCCGAAGAAAACAATGGATATATAACCAATATTAACACTGGAGTAAAAGTTCAAAAATTGACCATAGAAAACGGGGTAGCAAGAATCGATTTCGATGAACGGTTGGAATATCAAGTCGGTGGTTCCTGCAAAACTTCCGCAATCATCGCTCAAATCAAGCAAACTCTAAAACAATTCTCCACAGTTAATAGTGTGGTCATTTCAATAAACGGAGAGACCGAAGCGATTTTGCAGCCCTAAGGACTTAACTTTCTAGCATTTTTATTTTCAACTCAATTTTTACGCGCATTTAGTGATATAAATTAAAAACCTGTTTGGATCACCAAACGGGTTTTATGTATTTAGAAATGGTGACCCCACCGGGAGTCGAACCCGACTTTACAGGATGAGAACCTGTCGTCCTAACCGATAGACGATGGGGCCTTAAAATTTTGTATTGAACTAAGCCATGAAATATTATCAACACCCCATCATTTTTGCAAGAAATTATGTTATACTTCTCTTATGCCAGTGGAGGAATTATTTTTTGAAATCGGATCAATACTTATTCTCGCAGCGTTTTTCTCGTTGATTATTTTTCGTTTTCGCCAGCCGCTCATTTTGGCATATATCGTTACTGGAGTGATTGCCGGTCCAAGCATTCTCGCTCTCACGCAAAGTCAAGATATTTTTTCAGTCATGTCGCAAATCGGCGTGGCGTTTTTGTTATTCACTGTTGGTCTTGGTTTGAATTGGCGATTGTTCAAAGATGTTGGTGGAATTTCTCTTGCAACAGGTGTCGGACAAGTTTTATTGAGTTCGCTTTTGGGATTTGTTGCGGCGCTCCTTTTGGGATTTGATCCAATTTCAAGTCTTTATCTTGCGGTTGCGTTTGCATTTTCAAGCACGATCATAATCGTGAAACTTCTCATGGACAAAGAGGAGATAGACACACTGTATGGACGAATCAGCGTTGGGTTTTTGATCGTGCAAGATTTCATCGCGATTTTGATTCTTCTTGGAATGTCGGCAGTCCGAGGCGGCGCATCACTTGAACAAGCATTCATCGACGTTTTTGTAAAAGCGATAATTCTTTCAGCTGTTCTATGGCTTGTTGCTGTTCGAATTATTCCAAAACTTTTGTCATACGTTGCAAAATCACAGGAGATGTTGCTTATTTTTTCAGTTGCATGGTGTTTTCTCATCGCAGGTATTTTGGTTTTTTTCGGATTCACAATGGAAGTTGGCGCGCTTATAGCCGGCATCTCGCTTTCCGGAAGTTTGTATCAACGTGAAATCAACGCGCGAATCCGTCCGCTTCGCGATTTTTTCCTCATGATTTTTTTTATTGTTCTTGGAACGCAGTTGCATCTTGATCAAGCAATAGTGTTGATCGTACCTGTCATTGTATTTAGTCTTTTGATTTTAATTGGCAAACCAATAATTGTTATCGCGATCATGCGCATTCTCGGATATCATCCACACACTGGATTTCTTGCCGGCACATCAGTCGCGCAGATTTCGGAATTTTCATTTATTTTGATAGCGGCTGGCATAACATCTGGACATATACAAGGTGATCTTCTAGCGTTTTCAACTGCAGTCGCATTAATTACGATCGCGATCAGCGCGTTTTGTATTGAAAATAATGATTCTATTTTTGAGAAAGTTAGGCCTCTTTTCCATTGGCTTGAACCAAAACGAACGCTTGAAACTGAAAAAAAACGCAACATTCCTGTTGTACCCATTCTTTTGTTTGGTTATCACCCAATCGGGTCAGTGGTTCTTCCAGTTGTTCACTCACTTCGTCAACAATATTTAATTGTGGATTTTGATCCAGAAGTTATTCGTTCACTTTCTGCAATAGGCGAACCACATATCTACGGCGATGTAAGTGATGAAGCGTTTTTGGATGAACTTGAAGCTGATCGCGCAAAAATGGTGATCTCAACAATTCCAGATGCCGCTGTAAGTAGTGACCTTTTAACTTTTTTGAAAAACAAGTCGTTTCGTGGAGTGAGTGTTGTAACTGTTCATACCGAAGATGAAGCTCGACTTTGTTATGAACTTGGAGCAACGTACGTTATCGTTCCAAACGCACTTTCAGGTGAAAAATTTGCCGAGATCCTGAAAGGCAATCGAATTCAGAAAAAAGCATGGACTCTTGACAGAAAGCAGTTTTTGAGATAGTCTTTTTTGTTCTTAACAAAACTGGAAAGGAGAGAACATGATGCCAACACGGGTAACATCGCTCTTTTCAGATCCGACGTTTTGCACACGAGTTCTTTCGAGGATTACGAGGCATTTCGGTTTTTACAAGGTCGACAAGCCCTACACATGCATGTTGGTTGTACCGCATGCGGACATCTCGTCCGAAATCCTTAACTACTGCTATATTGTTCATGTCAGAGATGATCTATCCGCGTTTGCGGCAGAGATTGAACTCGTTCGTCGTGAAGGAACAACCGACGAGTATTATTTCGGGTCATTTCTCTCGTTCGTGCACGAGGGAATGGCTGACACTGGAATGACCAAGCCAGGGACGCATATTGTCCTGGGACCTTCAACACAGTTTCTCGAATTTCCGGCTGTAACGTCGGAGAGCTTGACTCTTGGTTCACGGAGTCCTGTACTGCCGACGATGTAATTCACACGTCGGTTTTTTTGATAAAAAAGTAGCAAAGTAGTAAAGTAGCAAAATAGTAGAGGAAAATTTATGCCAGAAACATTATCACGAAAAGAATACATCAAAGAGCAAGAACGCAACATAGATTTGATCAATGTTGGCGAACCTGCGATCATTGGAATTGCGTTCAAAGGCCATCCTGAAAGAAAACCGATTTGCGAGGATGTAAAAATAAATGATCCAGACAATGGTTTGTTTTTGGTTGCTGATGGTGTGACAAGAGCAAGCGGCTGGTTCGCGTCTCGTGAAACCGCTCGCATATTGAATGAAGGTCTTGGTGGAGAATTAGATGATCAAATCAAACGAATCGCTCAAAATAAAAATATTGATTCAAAACGTAAAGAAAAATTGATTGACGCGCTTGTTCGATCAGAAATACGCAGTTCAATTTTGGAAGCTGACAATCATATCATTACAAGAGTCAAAACTGATTCAAAAATGCGAGCGTCCGCAACAACTGTATCAGTTGCAAAACTTGTTGAAATGCCGGACGGTGAGCAGAGTATTTTTTTATCAAATATCGGCGACAGTCGTATTTTTATTATGCGAAAAGGGAAACTTTCTCGATTGACTAAAGACGACAGTTTACTCACATTCGCTGTTTCAGAAAAAATAATGAGCGAAGAGCAGGCACGACAAATTGATCAGGCGAACTCTTTAGATGAAGTTCCTGATCGTTGGAAATCATATTACAGACAAAGAAATCAAGTGATGAATTCTGTTGGAGGGCATGGACTCAAGGAAGTGGAGGTGCACCGTTTTTCTCTTGAAAAGGGTGATCGAATTATTCTCGCGTCAGACGGACTTACAGATCAATTGAAAGAAAACGAGATTGAATTTGCTTTGCTAGAATTTGAGAATCCGCGTGAAGCAGAACGAGCGTTGCAACAAAGAGCTGAAAAAATGTCGCTTGATGGAACATTGCCACGTTCAAAAGGCGATGACATTGCAGTTGTCGTTCATGAAGTTGGAGAACATGGTCCTGATCGCGCGTCTCGTGCAATTCAAAAAGAATCTGAACCCGAAATTTTTACATTAAAACAAATAGATGGATGGCGATCTGATGCGGCGCGATTGCAACAAGAAATTCGAACTGATCGAGAAAAAGCAACGAACATTGATACAGAAACAAAAGAAGGGATTGATCTTCTTATTAAATTCAAAAATAAAGAACAAGATATTTCCGTTCTTGATTATTGGATAGCGCGAGCTGTTGTGCAGGAGACTAGTAAAGATATTCCAGTGCGTTTTGAAAAAGGACAACAGGTTCAAGTTTTTAGAACTGATTTTGAACCTCCGTCGTATGATCGAGCGTTGTGGGTAGTATCTTTATATGACGCAAAAAATGACCGTTATCTTTTGGATCATCCATCAAAAAAACAGCACAGGTTTGTTGAACGATTTACGCTTGAGCTTTGGCAAAAGGGAAGTCTTGTTCGACCGGATGATGTTGTTGACGGATACAAAGTGATTGGAAGTGAGACCGGTGGTAATCTTGTTTTAATGAAGAAAAAGCCTGACACACTTGTTCGTCGAGTTGAGACAGAATTAACAGTAGATAAAATAGTGCGAGATGACATGCTAAAAGCGCGTGCCGCAAAAAAAGAAATGACACGATCACTTGAACGCGCAAATGCGTTAAAAGGCGAAATTCAGTTTCTTACAGAAAAGAAAGTTAAACTTTTAGCGAAATAGATTTAATCAGGAGCAGTTTACGCTATGTCGTAGGGAACAACAGCGAAGAGTCTGTTGGCCCGGAGACATGGCGTAAACTGCTCCTTTGTTTACGTCTATCTCACCCTTCAACTCTTTTTCCGCTTGACAATATAAATTAGCACTCTATAATTTGGAGTGCTAATTTGTTTTATGCTCGATTCCAGAAAAGAAACCATTCTTCAACTAATTATTGAGGATTTTATCAAAACGGCCGAACCGGTTGGTTCAAAGCATTTGGCTGATGATTTTGGAATGAACGTTTCTCCAGCAACAATTCGAAATGACATGGCAGTTTTGGAGCAAGAAGGATATTTAAGACAAACACACACTTCGTCCGGTCGAGTTCCAACAGAACAAGCGTATTTATACTATCTGCAAAATGTTGTTCAACCAAAATGTCAGCAAAACGAAGTTGATAATTTGCGAGCCGGTATGCAATCTTCAAAGTCAATCGAGTCAACTCTAAAAACGATCGCGAAACAACTTGTTGATTTGACTGGAGAGACTGTTATTCTTGCTTTTGATCCTCGATGGAGTTATTATACCGGCGTTTCAAATCTTTTTCAGAAGCCAGAATTTCAAGAAGACAATCTTTTCCATTCCATTTCGCGGTTTGTAGATCAGTTTGATGATGTGCTTGCACAGATGTTTGAAGCGACACAAGAAGAGCAAATGGTTTACATTGGTTCACGAAATCCGTTCGGTGATCAAATGTCAACAATTTTGATTCGATACCAGGTACATGATTCGCGTCATGGACTTCTTGGTTTGGTCGGACCTTTGCGTATGAATTATTCAAAAAATATTGCGCTAATGGAACGCGCAAAAGAATTGATTGGAAAATTATGACAAATGAAAAAATTAAAGATGACGAAGAAGACCAAAAGGACAAAGAAGATCAAGAGGGTAAAGACATGCAGAAGTGTGAGGAATATCTAAACGGATGGAAACGAGCGCTTGCGGATTACGATAATTTGAAAAAAGATTTAATGAACGAACGTGTTCAAATGAGGAACTTGGCAATCGAACAAATGTCGCTTTCTATTTTGCCGGTTCTTGATAATTTTGATCAAGCACTTAGATTCAAACCAGATGGACTTGATGAAAAAACAGAAAAATGGTTGCAAGGAATTTTGCATGTTCGGACACAACTTGAAAACGTTATGCAAGATATGGGATGCAAACCGTTTGGAAAAGATGGTGAACAGTTTGATCCTCTTCAACATTCCGCAGTAGACAAGCGTGAATCAGAAGGAAAAGAATCAGGAATAATTTTGGAAGTTCATAAACGCGGATGGAAACGTGGCGAACGTTTGATCCGTCCAGCAATCGTAATTGTAAGTAAATAATCATTATGCCAAAAATTATCGGAATTGATCTTGGAACAACAAATTCTTGTGTTGCCATTATCGAAGGTGGTCAGCCAAAAGTTCTTGAAAATAAAGAAGGTAGCCGTACAACTCCGTCTATTGTTGGAATTACAAAAAGCGGTGAGCGTATCGTTGGGCTTCCTGCAAAGCGTCAAGCAATCACGAATCCAAAAAATACTTTGTATTCAATCAAGCGTTTGATTGGTCGTCGTTGGGATGATTCTGAAGTTCAACGCGACAAACAAGTCATGCCATTTGAAATTTTGAAACATGGTGATGGAGTGGCCGTAAAAATGAATGACAAAGAATATACTCCGGAAGAAATTTCAGCCATGATTCTTCAGAAAATAAAAGCGGACGCCGAAGAAAAACTTGGTGAAAAAATTGAGGAAGCAATTATTACTGTTCCTGCATATTTTGATGATGCGCAACGCAACGCGACAAAAGTTGCTGGTGAAATAGCAGGTCTTAAAGTTCGTCGAATTATCAACGAGCCAACTGCGGCCGCACTTGCTTATGGTTTTGATAAAAAGAAAGGTCAACAGATCATGGTTTATGATTTGGGTGGTGGGACATTTGATGTTTCAGTTTTGGATGTTTCCGAAGACACAGTCGAAGTGAAAGCTACAAACGGTGACACACATTTGGGCGGAGACGATTTTGATCGCGTGATTATTGATTGGATTTTATCAGAATTCAAAAAACAAGAGGGAATTGATTTGAGCAAAGATGCGCTTGCACTTCAACGTATTAAAGATGCGGCTGAACGAGGAAAGATTGAATTATCAACAGCACAACAAACAGAAATCAATCAGCCATTTATCACATCAGACGCGAATGGTCCAAAACATTTGGTTTTGACGTTTACGCGCTCGAAACTTGAAGAGCTTTGTGGTGAACTCATTCGTAAAACACTTGGACCAGTTGAGTCAGCTCTTAAAGATGCAAAAATTGGAAAAGGAGATATTGATGAAATTGTTATGGTTGGCGGAATGACACGAATGCCTCTTGTTCAAAAAACTGTTGAAGAATTTTTTGGAAAGAAACCGAACATCAGTGTGAATCCTGATGAAGTCGTCGCACTTGGCGCGGCTGTTCAAGCCGGAGTTTTGCAAGGAGAAGTGAAAGACGTTTTGCTTTTGGATGTCACGCCTTTGTCGCTTGGAATTGAAACGCTTGGTGGAGTTATGACAAAATTGATCGAACGAAATACAACTGTTCCAACTTCAAAATCACAAATTTTTTCTACTGCCGCTGACAGTCAGTCAACTGTTGAAATTCATGTTTTGCAAGGCGAGCGAGAAATGGCTGGCGGAAATAAAACACTCGGAAGATTTATTTTGTCTGGTTTGCCAATGGCGCCACGTGGAGTTCCTCAAGTTGAAGTGAAGTTTGATATTGACGCGAACGGAATTTTGAATGTTGCCGCAACAGACAAAGCAAGCGGTAAGTCACAGACTATTACGATTCAGGGCTCAACAGGTTTATCTAAAGATGAAATTGAAAAAATGAAACAGGATGCGCAAACACATGCAGAGGAAGATAAAAAACAAAAAGAAAAAGTTGAACATCAGAATTTAGCAGAAACAATGATTTATACTGCTGAAAAAATGTTGAAAGATGCTGGAGAAAAAGTGACTGCTGACGAGAAAAAAGAAGTTGAGGAAAAAATTGAAGCTTTGAAAAAAGTAAAAGATGGAGACGATCACGAAGCAATCAAAAAAGCCGCTGATGAGTTGTCAACTGTTGCGCAAAAAGTTGGAGCGAAAATGTATCAAGGAGGGCAAGAGGCAGGAGGTGGACAGAAAAAAGACGAGCCAGTTGATGCTGAATTCAAAGAGAAAAAAGAAGAATAAGTTAATAAGAACAGACGTCCAAAATCCGGGGCGTCTGTTTTATGTTGACAATTATTCGGAAATATGAGATTATGCCGTGTCTGGTTTACAGCACCAGCAAGTCCAATCAACAAGCTGTTGGAGGAAATAGCAATGGAACGTTCGGTCAATCTAGTCGTAATCCTTGACAATACAGGGCGTCATTCTGTCAATATCGCTCCTACTGACTGCGACGACTTGTCACAGGCGCGAGCATTCTTGTCTGGATTTGGAAGTGACGACAAGGTTGTCGATTTCTTTTCCATCGAAGAGACCAAGCCTGACGATCCTGGGTTCGGAATGTTCTTGCAGTTGCTCACGATGGATACAACACGTGGAACGATGGAGGAGATTTTGACTACCGCATTTCTGCAAGGTCTGCGTATCCCATACGATATCGCGGCTGGTCTTGCGTGATCAGTCACTGATTCAGAGACGTTCTTAACATAGGTTGAAAGGAAAAACCATGGCGACGCTACGAGACTTGTTTGTAGTCTACAAAGAAATCGATCAGACATTTTCGCTCTTCGGAGCAAGCGCTGCGGCAGTGAAGCGATTCAATGATCTGTCTGATGAGGTTCGTGATGCCATCATGGAAGAGAATGGGCTCAAAAGTCCTGATGAAGCATTAGTTTTGTCTCGCAACACTCCGCTTGGCGAGAAGTCTCTGGCCGCAATGGAGGCTCTCAAGTTGTTCTGTCCCCAGGACTGAATGTCTTTCCAGACATCAGACCGGGGATTTTTTTATTGATAAACGTGCTATAATTTACAAAATTCGTGATTCAGACTATCATTGCGAACTCAAAGTATGTCAAAAGATTTCTACAATATTTTAGGTGTTTCAAAAAACGCATCACAAGAAGAAATCAAACAAGCGTTTCGAAAACTTGCGCACAAACATCACCCTGACAAAGCCGGAGGTGATGAGGCAAAGTTCAAAGAGATCAACGAGGCTTATCAAATTCTTGGTGATGAAAAAAAACGAAAGCAGTACGATCAATTTGGTTCAGCTGCTTTCGAAGGTAATAATGGCGGAGCAGGACAAGGTTTCGGTGGTTTTGATTTTTCAGGTTTTTCATCTTCAGGTTTTGAAGATCTTGGTGATATTTTTGGAGATCTTTTTGGAAGCGGTGGACGTCGTCAACAAAAACCTCGCGGTCAGGATATTCAAGTTGATATTGAGCTTTCATTTCATGATTCTGTTTTTGGTGTAGAAAAAACTATCACACTTACAAAATCTTCTGCGTGCGGACGTTGTGGTGGAAATGGCGCTGAACCAGGATCAGGAATGAATACATGTCGAACTTGCGACGGAGCAGGAATTGAAATCGCAACAGAGCGAACGATTCTTGGAGTCATGCAACGCAAACGCACCTGTTCAACATGTTATGGAAGCGGTGAAGTTCCAAAAAAATCATGTTCAACTTGCAATGGAGAAGGGATTGAAAAACGTCAACGAACTTTGGAAATAAAAATTCCAAGCGGTGTTGAAAATGGATCAATACTTCGAGTTCGCGGTGAAGGCGAAGCAATTAAACATGGACAGTCAGGCGACTTATTTGTTCGTATTCATGTGAAATCCGATCCTCGATTCAAACGAGAAGGAGCGGAAATTTTTTCAAAAATTAAAATTGGGTTCACGCAAGCGGCTCTTGGCGACACAATTGAAATTGAAACAATCGATGGAAAAGTTGAGCTGACAATTCCGGCAGGAACACAATCAGGAACTGAATTTCGTTTGAAAGGGAAGGGTGTGCAAATGAATCGTGGTCGTGGAGATCATTTTGTTTCAGTTTACGTTGCGACGCCGAAGAAACTAGATCGAAAGCAAAAGAAATTGTTGGAGGAGTTGGATTTGAAAGAATAATTTGTCATTGCGAAGCTCGAACTATATCGAAGGGAACAACGGCGAAGAGTCCGTTGGCCCGGAGATATAGTTTGGCTTCGAAATGACACAATCAAATTGTGTTTAATGTTATACAGAAAAAAGGAAAAGCAAGACGCGGAAAATTGGTTCTTCCACACGGTGAAATTGAAACGCCGTTTTTCATGCCAATCGCAACAAAAGGTGCTGTGAAAACTTTATCGTCGAAAGACATGGAAAATCTTGGCGCACAGATTTTGCTTTCAAATACATATCATCTTTTGCTACGCCCCGGACTTGAAGGAATCAAAAAACTCGACGGTTTGCATAAATTCATGAATTGGAAAAAACCGATTCTTACTGACAGCGGCGGTTATCAAGTTTTCAGTTTGGCTAGATTAAATAAAACCACTGATGATGGTGTTGAATTTCAATCTCACATTGACGGATCGCGCATGAAACTTACGCCAGAACTCTCAATGGAAATGCAGACTGCGATCGGATCAGATATTGTAATGCAATTTGATGATGTTGCGGCAGGTAATTCAACTTATGAGCGTTATAAGGAAGCAATGGAACGATCTTTACGATGGGCAAAACGATGCAAGGAATATATGAACAGGAGCAGTGGCACCATGTCTCCGGGCCATCGGACTGTTGCCGCTGTTCCCTCCGACACGGCGCCACCGCTCCTGTTTGGCATTGTACAAGGTGGTACACACGAAGATTTGCGTCAACGCTCTGCAGGAGGATTGGTGGAAATTGGATTTGATGGTTACGCTATCGGCGGACTTTCCGTTGGTGAACCAAAAGAGGATTGCTATCGTTTTACGGAATTTACAACGAAATTTCTTCCAGAAGATAAACCACGGTATTTCATGGGCGGTGGAATGCCAGAAGAAATCGCGCGATATGTATTTATGGGTGTTGATATGTTTGATTGCGTTCTTCCAACTCGAAATGCCCGACATGGATCGCTTTTTGTCTGGCAGGAAGATCCTTCATCAATTGATTTTGAGAATTTTGAACAAAAATTCTATTCGCTCAAACACATCACAAACGAGGCCTTTCAATTTGATACTGGGAAACTAGATGCGTTTTGTGAATGTGAAACGTGTCAGACAACAACGCCAGCATATTTACGTCATCTTTTCATGACACAAGAACTTCTCGCGTATAGGTTAGCGACAATCCACAATTTGACATTCTATTTGACACTCATGAGATCTCTGCGAAATGTGATAAGATAGACTCGTATGTATTTTCAGATGTTTTTTTCTCGTATTTTTAGCCTGCCATTTTGGTGGTATGGGCAAGGTTTGGAATTGTTTGTAGGACATTTGAAAAACGCTATTTCGAATTTTTCAGAAGTACTCGCGGTTCGTGTTTGGGCCAAAAATTTGTTTATACCAATGTATGGCGACTCATCTGTTCTCGGACGTGCGATTAGTTTTGGAATTCGATTTGTCATGCTCATCGTTCGTTCGCTTGGTGTTGCGATTTATATATTTGGAACGATGATTGTTTTTATAGTTTATATTTTGATTTTGCCGATTTCAATTGTTGGATTATTTTATCATCTCTTCAGTTTCCTATGAATCCAAGATTTTCAATCCCGATAGGAAAAAAACAGTACGTCTGGTCGCAAGAACTTACGACTGTTGCTATTGAAAAACGTACAGCCAAACATCTTGCTGAAAAACAAGTCGGTATCAGTTTCATGCTGATTGCAGGTTTTGGTTTTATTGTTTTTTTGATTATTGCGATATTTACTGGTGATTATTTCTTTTTTCAATCAGCATTTTGGTTAAAACAAAACGGTCTTGGATTTTTGTTTTTCCTGTCATTGATATTTTTATTACTTGCCATTTCACATCTCGCGCAAACTCTTGTAGTCAAAGATAAAATTCCGTTTCGACCTTTGGGTGAAAATGTTCCTCTATCGTCATCAATTCTTCAAAATATCGAACAAGTAAATATCGCGCCTCTATTTTCTCAGCAAGCACAATTAGTTGTTGACGCGGCTTTTTCTTTGGCAAAACAATTCGGACACGCGCAAATGGAGCCGATTCATTTGTTTGTTTCATCACTTTCGGATGAAAATTCTGGAGCTGTGCTTGGTCGTTTGCAAATAGCTTTTGAAAAAATTAAGGATCCACTTAGTCGTCGTTTGGCTTCGCGCCAGCTCGGTTCAGACGTTTCGTTCTCTGATAATACTGAACAAGTGCTTTTATCAGCGTTCGCTAACGCGTATGCGCAAAGTCGCAATTCAGTTGGAGCGGTTGAGATTTTTATTGAAAGTTTCAATCGAGATCAATTTATTCAGGAATTGTTTTTCGATCAAGGCGTGACAATTGAGCAACTTCAAAATATGGTTGAGTGGGTTCGCATTCATGAAAAGATGCGCGAGCAGAATGAGGAATATCGCCGCGCGGCTTCATTGAAACCTATCGGAGCAATGAATCGCGCAATGACGGCAATCGCGACTCCTACACTCGATGCGTTTTCTGAAGATTTAACAACAGCCGCAGTGCAAGGACGATTGCCAATTTTAGTTGATCGAGAAAAAGAGCTTGAAGAAATTTTCCGTATAATTGAAGGTGGACGAGAAAGTGTTGTGCTTGTTGGTCCAGATGGTGTGGGGAAAGAAACAATTCTTGGTGGAATTGCGCAACTCATGGCAGAAGAACGAGTGCCTGATATTTTGAAAGACAAACGACTTGTTAGAATTTCAATTTCAAATCTTGTTTCAGGAGTTGAACTTGTTGAAGCCCAAGATCGTCTGATGCAAGTTCTTTATGAAGCGATTCGTTCTGGAAATATTTTGTTGGCTTTTGTTGATTTGGATCAGCTTTCAGGCGAACTTTCGCCTGTATTTGTTGATTTCATGACTAGAGGTGGTGCGTTTGCGATTGGCACAACAACTCTTGAAGGATATACATCAACAATCGAACGTTCAGTTCTTGGTCGTGTGTTTCAAAAAGTTTCTGTGTCAGAGCCTGAACCGCGAGAGGCGATTCATATTCTTGAATCCAAGGTTTTGGGGATTGAAGCAAAGCACAATGTGACATTTACTTACATGGCGATCGAAAAGATCGTTCAATTGTCGGATCGTTTCATGCATGAAAGTTTTTTGCCAAAAAAAGCAATTGAACTTGCAAAAGAAGCCGCTGTTATGGTTGCAAAGGAAAAAGGAGCTGAAGGACTTGTCACAGATGAAGATGTTGAGAAACTTGTTGCTGAAAAAACTGGTATTCCGACAACTCGTATTGAAGAAAAGGAAAAAGACACTCTTTTGCATTTGGAAGAACGAATGCATGGGCGAATTGTTGGGCAGGAAGAGGCGGTTGTTGCTGTTTCGTCTGCTTTGCGCAGAACGCGAACACAACTTGGAAACAAAAAACATCCGATCGCGAATTTTTTGTTTCTTGGTCCAACAGGTGTTGGAAAAACCGAGCTCGCGAAAACAGTTGCGGAAACTTATTTTGGAAGCGAAGAAAATATGATTCGTTTGGACATGTCAGAATATCAGCAGGAAGAAAGTTCGATGCGTTTGATTGACCTTCTCACAGAAGCTGTTCGTCAACGACCTTTCGCTCTTATACTTCTTGATGAATTTGAAAAAGCTCATCCAGAAATTTTGAATTTATTTTTGCAAGTGTTTGATGATGGACGCTTGACTGACACTGCTGGTCGGACGATTGATTTTACAAACACGATCATTATCGCGACGTCGAATGCGAACACAGAACATCTTGAAGAGACATATCGTCCAGAACTTTTGAATCGTTTTGATGGAATTATTGTTTTTCATCCACTGGATCAAGATCAGATTATTGAGATCACGCGTAGAATGATCATATCTGTTTCTGAAAGGCTTGAAGCAAAGGGAATTCATTTACGAGCTGAAGAAGAAGTGATTATTAGTCTTGCGCAAAAAGGTTATGATCCAAAATTTGGCGCGCGTCCTTTGCGACGTCTTGTGCAGGAAGAAGTAGACAATGCGATCGCAAAAGCTCTTCTTGAGGAAGAAGTGAAACGTCGCGACACAATTGTTCTTGAAAAAGATGGAATTAAAATTGAAAGAGCTCCTGAACTATGACTTGTAGACATAACATTGTAAAACAGAACTCCATAAACAACCAAAATCACGCAGGACTTGTTTTTCGCATTGAAAAATCCTCACGGTATCTACGGATACCGCTGTGGTTTTTCAATGCTCCAAAACTTCGCCTTGCATGATTTTGAATTGTTTCTAAGTTTTGTTTTACAGTATTATGTCTATCATTTTACTAATCTGGGCGATTGTTGCGTTTGCAATTTCTTTTTTTGTAACTGTTTTTGTTAAGCATCTGGCATTTCGAGCCGACTTAGTTGATAAACCAAATCGCGGTAGAAAAATTCACTCTCGTCCAACAGCAAGACTCGGAGGGCTTGCTATTTATGTTGCTTTTTCAATAGTTGTGATTGTTCTGCTTTTTACATCACCACAACTTACATCAGGTGAAATTACAGCAATGCATTATATTGGTTTGCTCATTGGCGGTCTTGTGCTTATGATTGGCGGAGCAATTGACGACAGGTTTGATCTGCCTCCGTGGCTTTCATTTTTTTCACCGGTTCTTGCAACACTCATTTTGATTGGTGCTGGAATCGAAGTTGAAAAACTCACAAACCCATTTGGTGGAGTTGTTTACTTAACGTCATTACAATCAGACATTTTAGTTTTCGTTTGGCTCATGATTGTCATGTACACAACAAAATTTTTGGACGGATTGGATGGACTTGCGACAAGCGTGAGTTCCATTGGCGCGTTCATGATTGTTCTTCTTTCACTGACCGCCGCATATTATCAATCAGATGTTGCACTATTGGCTTCGGTTGCGATTGGAGCTTTTCTTGGTTTCCTTTTTTGGAATTTTCATCCGGCTTCGATTTTTCTTGGTGAAGGCGGAAGCACGTTTGTCGGATTTGTTCTCGCGTCGCTCGCTGTAATTTCTGGTGGAAAACTCGCAACGGCTTTACTCGTACTTGGAATTCCACTGCTTGATGTTGTTTGGATTATAATTCGACGATGGAAAAAAGGAGGTATTCGAAGTATTTTTCGCGCAGATCGAAAACATTTACATCATCGTTTATATGATCTTGGTTGGGGACAAAAGCAAATTGTTTTTGTTTATATCTTTATTGCGTTTGCATTTGGAGCAAGCACTTTGTTTTTGCAAAGTCGTGAAAAATTAACAGCGCTTGTTTTGCTTGCGCTCTTAATGCTTATTGCGGCCGTAATTCTTGTTCAGCACGAGAAATCAGAAGTTGTATGAAAAATTTATTACGCCTAGCTGTTTTATTTTTCGTTATCTCGATTGTTTTTCAATTTTGGTCAGCTATGCAGAAAAATTCATCTTCAGAACCAAGGGTCGTGTTTCCTGATGGATACCAACTCTCTCCACTTATTGCTGACAACAAGTTCAAGGCAAAAGTCGGTCTTTCAGAACAGATCGAACCAACTTCAATGTTATTTATTTTTGATTATAAAACAATCGTTCCGATTTGGATGAAAGGAATGCATTTTCCGATTGACATAATTTGGCTTGATGGACAAACAGTCGTTGGTTTTGAAACAGATGTTCAAGTTGAAAATCCGCCAGTTACGATTTATCGATCACCTGTGCTTGTTGATCGTGTTTTGGAAGTTCCAGCAGGGTTTGTAAAAGCACACAATTTGGGTGTTGGCAATCAACTTGACATTGAATTGGGTGAAGAGTAAAATTCTCTCGTTCTTAGTAATAAAAGGCGAAATATGAAGAAGCTTGCTGTAATTCAAACCGGAGGAAAACAGTATCTTGTTGAAGAAGGACAAGAACTGAACGTAGAGAAACTCGAAAACGAAGTTGGCTCTTCTGTTGAATTTGATGCGCTTTTAGTTTCCGATGTTGATGGAAAAGAAACAAAAGTGGGGAAACCCACTGTTAGCGGCGTAAAAGTGAAGGTAATAGTGCTTGCTCAAGATCGCGCGAAAAAAGTTTCCGTGATCAAGTACAAGCCAAAAGTTCGATATCGACGCAATGTCGGGCATCGACAGCCTTTCACGAAGATCAAGATTGATCAAATCGCCGCCTAAAAGCGGCGATTTTGTTTCTATGACAAATGAACGGTTGCTCCATGTCTCCGGGTCAACGGACTCCTCGCCGTTGTTCCCTCCGACTTTGAGAGAGAATATAAAGAAAACTATGCAAAAAATTCAAACAAAATCAATTCTACGGTTGTATTGGCAACATATCCGTCCATATAAATGGTCGTTTCTTGCGATCATGATAGCTGTTTTGTTTGCGAGCGGAACAGAGATTATTATTCCTCTTTATTACAAGAAATTTTTTGATTTGATTTCTACCGCATCGCCTGACCAAAATAATCAAACGTCTATTCTCATCCGCATTATCTTGACGATCATGGGTTTTCATTTGTTTACGTGGGTTGCTTGGAGAATTTCTGGGTTTTTCATTTGTTGGCGCAATCCACAGGTTATTGTCGATCTTTCTCGTTCAGCGCTTGAAGTATTACACAAACATTCCCATCGTTTCTTTCTCGATCATTTCGCGGGTTCGCTTGTGCGTAGAGTTGGAAGACTTGAACGATCGTTTGACGTATTGGCTGACCAGTTGATCTGGAAGTTTTTTCCACTCACGATTGTTGTGATTGGATTTGTTGTCGTGCTCACTATTCGTCATCCAATCATCGGATTGATTCTTGCTGGATGGACAATTTTCTATATTTTGGTCAATTTTTGGTTCTCTTTGATCAAATATCCTTATGATGAAAAGAGAGCGCAATTTGATTCTGAAGCAACAGGAGTGCTGTCAGATTCAATAACAAACGCCACAACAGTAAAATTGTTCACAGGTATTTTGCAAGAGCGGTCACTATATCATGCAATAACCGAACGATACCGACGTCTAGCAACGTTTACTTGGCGTTTACATGAATTTATGGAAGCTGGACAAGCATTGCTCATGATCGGAATCGAATTTGTAATGATGTATATTGCCGTTCGTTTGTGGAAAGAAGGAACGTTCACGATTGGTGATTTTGTTTTGGTGCAAGGTTATCTAGTTGGACTCTTTAATAAATTGTGGGATTTTGGAAAGCTGATTCGACATTCCTACGAAGCGCTTGCTGACGCGAGTGAAATGGTTGAGATCATGGAAACAGAACCAGACGTTATTGATGTTCGCAATGCCAAACCGCTTGATCCACAAGATGGACGCATTGAATTCCGCGATGTATATTTTAACTTCAATGAGACGCGACCGATTTTGAAAGGCCTTAATCTCATGATTGAGTCTGGAGAAAAAGTCGGGCTTGTTGGACCGTCTGGAGCAGGGAAATCAACAATCGCGAAATTGATTTTACGTCTTTATGACATTGATCGCGGTAAAATCATAATTGGAAATCAAAACATAGCGCGCGTAACGCAAGAAAGTTTGCGTTCGCAGATCGCAGTTGTTCCGCAAGAGCCGATTTTGTTTCACAGAACAATCATGGATAACCTTCGATATGGTCGTCGTGATGCAACAGATAATGAAGTTATAGAAGCGGCGAAAAAAGCTCAATGCCACGATTTCATTTCTGAACTTCAAGACGGATATAATACTTACGTTGGTGAGCGTGGTGTGAAACTTTCCGGTGGAGAGCGTCAGCGTGTTGCAATCGCGCGAGCGATTCTTAAAAACGTTCCGATTCTTGTTCTTGATGAGGCAACGTCTTCACTTGATTCAGCGTCAGAGGCGCTTATTCAAACAGCGCTTCATGATCTTATGGAAGGACGAACGACAATCGTGATTGCTCACAGACTTTCAACGATCATGGAAATGGATCGCATTGTTGTGATTGATAACGGACGCGTTGTTGATGAAGGAACGCACGAGCAGTTGCTTAAACACAAAAAAGGAATCTATAAGAATCTTTGGGAGATTCAGGCAGGCGGGTTTTTGCAGTGAAGAGCTATATTAGTGTAGCCCACGGCTTTAGCCGTGGTTGGTTAGAATGAGGTAGTCCACGGCTTTAGCCGTGGTTGAACAGCAACACACAGCAGGGAATATGTCCCTGCTGTTTTGTTGTCATCTCGAGCGAAACGAACAAAGTGAGTGGAGTCGAGAGATCTTGAAATTTTATAGATCTCTCCACTCGGCTTTCGGCCTCGGTCGAGATGACAAATGATTTTCATAATTTAACAAAAAAAAGACTTTGCATCAATGACCCAAGATTGGATCAAAGACGCAAAGTCTAGAAAGCGAGAACTAAGGTACTTGCGCCGGAACAACGAACACGACTCGATTGCCGGGATTCCAAAGATCGTCTGGGCGATCGCTGTTTGCGTAGAGCCAGAGGCCATCATCATGATGGCTTACGCGGAACACGCTGAGATCGTCGTCCGAAGCAGAAATCGGTTCCATTGCAATCCAGAGCCATTCGTATTTCGGTTGATTGTTGAGAATCAGACGCAGAGCAGGACCGACTTCTGCAGAACAGAGTTGACCGCCTTGAGCCAGAATTGCGGTGCATAGATCGGCCGTGTTTGCGCCATTTGGAAAGCCGAGTTCTGCGACTGTTGCCGACGCAAGGTGAACTTCGACCTGCTTTTTGGAACACTTTATCTTCT
>JAGVFR010000021.1 GCA_020057555.1 bacterium
AGCGACGTCGCACAACAAGCGGCTATCCAAAATAAAAAGACACCTGTAACATAAAAACGTCAGGTGTCTTTTTACTTCGGATCAGCCGCCGGCCGTTATACGATGTCGCCAAAATTATGATAGCCGAGTAAATCGAGGAATGTTCTTTCCGTCTACCAGCACCGACTCCGTGAACATCGCTTTCGGCCTGACCCAAAGAGCGTTTTTCCCAAACTCGGATTCGTACTGCGCTCGGTAGACAACCATTTCTTCAAAGGTTTCACTGTGTCGTGCGGTGCCAATCACTTCGTAGAAATGGCCTTTGTAGTGTTGGTACCGACCATGTTGTACTTCGTTCATAATTTTGGCGATTTCGTATAAAATGTTTCGGTATATCTGATGTTCCTGACTCGGCACATCGTTAGTTAAATATAAAAAAGAGTCTGGAATATGGGTTGAGCGACGGCAGGAGCGAACCAGATATACCGTGTTAGGCGATGTGATTCTCGCCCGTCATTTGTTTTTATACAGATCAATAATATTAAAGATTTGTTTTTTGATGCTTTCTATGTCCCAAAGGTTGATTATAGTAAAGTCAAATAGGGTGTTGTTCTTTATAAAGTCTAAATATTGTTGCTTCATCCTTTTCTTTCTTGTTTCAAGTACGAGCCCATCACGCTTCATTATTCTTTCGGGTATTTTTATGGGGTCACAATGAACATACAAGACCACGCTTTGAGGGAACTTATTTTTGAACTGTTTGATCGCCTTAATATCGTTGATTATAATAAAGTGGAGCTCGTGATTTTTAGTCGCCTTTTCCAGTAAGTCGCTCCTGACCCCATAAAAATACCCGTACTGCTTATATATAAAAGCGTAATTGGCGGGTACTAACTTTTTCTGAAATCTTAGCTCTGGGGTTTCGATAGAACTTTCGTTCTCGCGTGATGGACGGGTGGTGTCTTTTTGGTGAATAGAACAACCCTTATTTGACTTTACTAGGTCTAAAATGGTTGATTTACCGGAACCGCTTGCGCCATACAAGACAAAAAACAAATTTTTATTTTTCATAGTTAAAATGTATTGTTTGATAAGGGCGAGAATAATGTCGCCTAACGTTCGCGTGTATGCGATGTTTTTGACCGCTTCATTATTAATTAATAGTAGAAAAGGGCAAAAATATGGGTGGAGTAAAAATGACAGTCCATAAATATTAAAAAGTGTCATTTTTTACGTAACCGCATAAACGCTGTTATGTGATGTTTAATTTTAAGCTTTTAGGGCAAGCAACTTTTTGCATTCATCTCGCATAAACTCTGGATATAGTTCCAACTCCGGTGTCCCGTTTTTAATAATTTCAGAAGCCGCAATAGTAATTCTTTGTGGATGAGATTCTGTTTGATCATTCATCCCAGCTCCATATACTATGCCTTTCATTTTCGCCCATATAGCGGCCGAGGTGCACATTGGACATGGTTCATATGTAGTATACAAATAACAGTCGAGTAATTTATTTCCAAGCTTTTTGGCCGCGGATCGGATTACATTGATCTCTGCGTGTGCCGTAGGATCGATGTCTCGTCTAACTGTTGTAAAGGCTTCTGAAATTATTTCATTATTCTTAACAATAATAGCTGCAACTGCGTGCCCGCCCTCCTTAAATTTCTCATAGGCAAGTTTAATAGCCCTATCCATTATGTCTTTGTTAGGATGATGCATATAAAAGCTTAAAATTAAATTTTGCATAACGTTCCGGCATATCTGAAGTTGCGAAGTGAGAGAGGCGGTATAATACTTGCGAAGCAAACCGCCGAAACGAACGAGCAATTTGGGGTTCAAAAATTTTCACTCTTTTGTTTTGTAAACTGTAAAAAATGGTAGCTTGTCCATGTCGTTATAGTGAAACATCTTGTAGTTTGCACGACGTGCAGTGGGTGATAGCTGATACTTGCGTAAATTAACCTTTGGTACGAACGGATAAAAACGAATCTCTTGTTGGGGCTGGCCTTTTTCTTCCCATTTGAAGTTTGCAAAAAGTGGCGGGATCATAAAACCTGACTTTAAGACCTTTTCCATAATGTCCCAGCCAGCCCCAAAGAAAAGTTTCTTGGGCTTTGAACTGATTGTTTTTATCTGTGCTCGAAATGAGCAACCAGTACACTGCACGTCGTATAATGGGTAATTCGGTGGTAGAAGCATCAAGTCCTTTTTGCAATTAGGACAAGCTACCATTTTTACCACTTCGATTTCTCCATCATTTCCTCGTTGTTTATTATTTGCCATAGGTTTAGAGTGAAAATTTTTGAACCCAGATATGCCGTGTTAGCTGATGTTTGAGGCCCGACCTACAAAGTAATTCCTAGTGCTAAAGAAAGAACATTTCCCACGACAGAAGTAACGACCCCGGGCACCCAGGTGTTTTTGAGAGAATTATACAGGTCTTCGATCACACTTTTTTCTTCGGTAGTTAGTTTATCAGCAATTTCATTCAATGTGCTATAAAGTTGTGTCATCTGTTGCGACAGGGCGGCATCGACGGTTTGTTTTGCAATTTCAATGTCTTGATTGTTCATTGAAACATGTAGACCAGTCGTTTGAGACCCAGGACCGCCGCCTGTCGCACTGACTATCATCCCTGTTGAACCACCCGACGCTTTAACACTCATTCCTGAGATGTTCACATTGAAATGAAATTGCGCGGGGTCGTTTTTGATTGCTTCAGCAATACCTTTGATGATTTGTGATGCTGTTTCTTTTTCCATAAGTTATTTGGTTATTGGTAAGTGAGGGCCTCAAATTTCAGCTAACTAGTAGATATACGAACTTGTGTCGGATAAAATACTTTGAAAAGGAATTATATGATGTGTGTATCTTTTCATTGACATAAACATGAAATCATGAAACAATAAGAGTGTAAATAACCTCCTATTTCTGATGGGCGGTTATTTTTTATACTTCTATTAATATATATGCTTTTGATTTCTAACGCTGAACAAGCGTTGGTTGCTCTTGACCAACATCTACGTCTAAAAAATTACAGTCCAAAAACTGTCAAAAGTTACAAAGGCTGTTTGGCTAAATTTTTAAAACTATTTCCTGATTGTTTGAACAGTCTAAATATAGAGTACGTCAAAACGTTCCTTTTATCTATGCACGACTCTGGTTTGTCTCCACAAACAATCAATGTGTATCTTCAGTCGATACAATTCTATTTTCGTGAAATCCTGCATCAACCCTTCCATTATTCTCTGCCATACGCAAAACGACCAAAGCGGTTACCTGTCATACTTTCTAGATCAGAAATTGAACAAATTCTCAATCATATATCAAATATAAAACATAAAACGATGATAGCCCTTGCTTACGGAGCTGGTCTACGCGTATCTGAAGTTGTGAAATTGCGAGTTGGAAATGTTGATCTTGAATCCAGCGTAATCTATGTATATCAAGGAAAAGGCAAGAAAGACCGCATCACTCTTTTACCAAACGCAATATGTGAAAATTTGCAAAAATCAATGTGCGGTAAATCGCCTGACGATTTTCTGTTTGATAGCGAACGCGGAGGCCGTTTATCTGAACGTTCGATTCAAAAAGTATTTTCTCGTGCGCTTCGATCAGCTGGAATTTCAAAACCTGCTTCCTTTCATTCTTTGCGCCATAGTTTCGCAACACACATTTTAGAACAAGGAACTGACATTAGATATATTCAAAAACTTCTTGGCCACGCAAATATCAGGACGACTCAACTCTATACTCACGTCTCAACAGCCTCAATCAGGGCGATAAAAAGTCCGTTATAAAATTATTCCAGCGAAGTTAGCCACCTTTCGGCGTCGAGTGCGGCGATGCAACCAGTTCCTGCGGCTGTAACAGCTTGGCGATAATACGGATCAATTACGTCGCCACCTGCAAACACACCATCAACACTTGTCTTTGAAGTGTTTGGTTTTACAACGATGTAACCTTTGCGATCGAGTTCGAGCTGATTGAAAAACAAATCTGTATTTGGTTGATGCCCGATTGCGACAAACAAACCATCAGCAAAAAAATCTGAAACGACGTTTGCAATGTTATTCAAAATCCGAACTCCGTTCATTTTTTTTCCATCGCCAAGTACTTCCTGAACTTCTGTGTTCCAAACAAATTTGATCTTTGGATTTTTCATTGCTCGTTCTTGCATGATCTTTGACGCGCGCAATTCATTTCGTCTGTGCATGACTGTTACTTTGCTTGCAAAATGCGTGAGAAAATTTGCTTCCTCCATTGCGACATCTCCACCGCCTACAACTACCACATGTTTATCTTTGAAAAAAAATCCATCGCATGTCGCGCAAGCTGAAACTCCTCGTCCTTGATATTCTTTTTCTCCGGGCACATTCAACCACAATGCTTTAGCGCCGGTACAAATTATCACTGCGTGGCTAGTATATTCTACATCGCTTGTTCTCACAATAAATGGTCGAACGGAAAAATTAACTGACACAACGTCATCACTCACAATTCGTGTTCCAAATCTTTCTGCTTGTTTTTTAAAACGTTCCATGAGCTCTGGCCCAATCAATCCTTCTGGAAATCCTGGAAAATTTTCAACTTCATTCGTCAACATCAACTGACCTCCCGGTTGTCCTCCAAGTTGTTTTCCTTCAAACAAAAGAGGACGCAACTGCGCGCGCGCCGCGTAAATTGCCGCTGTATATCCAGCAGGGCCAGAACCGATAATGATTAGATTTTCTAACGTACTCACAAAAACGTTTAGATGTATTTTTCTAACTTCTCTTTCAATTGATCTTTACTCATGGTACCAGAAAATTGTTCAACTGGTTGACCACCTCTGAAAATTATAAAAGTTGGAATTGATAAAATGTTGTATCTCTGCGCAAGTTCAGAATGATCATCAACATTCACTTTTCCAATCGCAACTCCTTCAATCTCGCCAGCAAGCTGTTCAACGATCGGACCCATGATTTTGCACGGTCCACACCACGGTGCCCAAAAATCCACAAAAACAGGTTTTGCAGATTGCAAAACGATTTGATCAAAATTTTCAGTCGTGAGTGCTAACATAGTATTTTATCTTTGACGAATTCCTTCAATTTTTAATTTTTGAGCAATGCTTTCTTCTGAATACGCTTCAAGCAAATCCCCTTCTTCTGGTTTAATCTTGCCGATGTAACTTATTCCAATCTCTTGACCTTCTTTTGCTTCTTTCATTGTTGATTTTCCAAGTTGCAAACTTTCAATAGAACCTTCACCAATATATTCTCCACTTCTTGATAATCGCAATTTAACACCGGACTTTAAGTTTCCTTTTTTCACGCGCCCACCAATAATCCAACCTTTGTCGTTTTTGTGAAAGTTCTTGAGCACTCCGAATGTTCCAAGTTCTGTGACAACTTGTTCTGATGGAAGCATTTTTTGCATATCAACCATGATTGCTTCGAACAATTTGTAAATGATCTGATATTGTCGAATCTCAACCTTCTTGTCGCGCGAAAGTTGTTCAGCTGTTGTTGTTGGACGAACATTAAATCCTATGATGATCGCATGCGCGGCTTCAGCGCTTAACACATCAGAATCAGTGATGTTGCCAAGTCCTTTTTGAACAACCTTCACACCAACTTGATCATGATGAATTTTGTCGAGCATTCCCAAAATTGCTTCAAGCGACCCAAGAACATCACATCTGATAATAAGATTCAAAACTTGTTTTCCACTATCTGATGATTCACCCGATTCGTCGTGAGATTGCAAATGGCGAATTGAGGCGACCTCTTCAGTGGCTTTGAACGAAGAGTCAGTTGATTTGATTCTTTTAAGCTCGGTTGATTTATCCGGAACTTCCATGATGTCTCCAACTGCTGGCGCGATTTTCCATCCAATAATTTTTGCAGGTGTTGATGGAGGAGCTTCAGTGATTGCATCGCCTTTCCAATCTTGCATTGCGCGCACACGACCATAAAGAGTGTCGTGAACTGAAAGCGTGTCTCCAACATGCAATGTTCCGCTTTGAACAAGCACTGTTGCGACAGGCCCAGAACCGGAATCAACGTGAGATTCGATTGTTGTTCCAAGCGCGCGATGATTTGGATTCGCGACAATGCGTTCTTTTTCAATGTCAGCAACAAGAATAAGAGTATCAAGCAATCCTTCAATGTTTGTTCCTTGTTTTGCTGAAATCAAGGATACTATTGTCTTGCCTCCCCAATCTTCAGGAACCAAATTTAGTTCTGACAATTCACCTTTTACTTTATCAATGTTTGCTTCTGGTCTATCTATTTTGTTAATCGCGACAATAAATGGAAGTCCGGCGGACTTGATAATATCAATCGCTTCTTTTGTTTGCGGTTGAACTCCGTCATCAGCGGCAACAACCAAAATCGCAATATCAGCAACTTTTGCTCCACGCGAACGCATAACAGTAAAAGCCTCGTGACCTGGAGTATCAATAAAAGTCATGTGTCGCTCGTTTCGTTCAACTTGATACGCTCCGATATGCTGTGTAATTCCACCAGCTTCAGATTCCATTACGTTTGTTTTTCGAATGGCATCAAGAAGTTTTGTTTTTCCATGATCAACGTGCCCCATCACAACAACAACCGGAGCTCGTGGAAGTAAATTTTCATCAACTTCTTTTTCAACACGATCGCGAATTTTTTCAAGTCCTCCAGTGTCTTCCTCTTTTGACTTTTCTTCTTGCACTGGTGCAAAACCAAGATCTTCAGCAATAATACTTGCTGTGTCAAAATCAATTTGCTGGTTGATCGAAGCTAAAATTCCGTTCTTCATTAGCTCTTGCATGACTCGAGGAACTGGCAATTCTAAACTTGATGAAAAATCTCGAACCGAAATCTTTGCTGGAATAAAAACTGGCTTGCGTTGTGCTGGATCAATCTCTTGTTTTTTCTCTGTATGAGATTTCTGGATTTCAACTTTTTGCGCCAGTCTTTGCTTGCGAGTCATTTCAGCCCATGCTTCAGTTATTTTTTGAGCCTGACGGTTATCAATTTTGAGAGCGCGCTGTCCAACGCTAAAACCAAGCTCTGGCAATTTGTCGCGCAAGAGATTTGGGTGTACTTTCAGTCGTCTCGCAAGTTCGGTAATATTCATAAAACTAGAGACATTACATGATAAAACATGACTTAGAAACGAGATAAAATTTCCTCGGACGCAGTTTTGGAGCTTGTAAAAACCGCAGCAGTATCAGTAGATACTGTGAGGATTTTCCCAAGCGAAAAACAAGTCAGAGAAAATTTTATCAGTTTATCGAGTCGTGTTTTATAATGTAATGTCTAGCCGAGTGTAATTCAAAATTCAAATAATGTCTATATGAGTGGATTTTTACTGATCGATAAACCAGAAGGGCCGACATCTCATGATATTGTTGATGATGTTCGAAAGACAACTGGAGAACGACGAGTTGGGCATGCTGGAACACTTGATCCGTTTGCTTCAGGTCTTTTGATTGTTGGTGTTGGGCGCGAAGCAACGCGAAAAATGCAAAAACTGGTTGGTCTAGATAAAACTTATGATGCAATATTTGTTTTGGGTGCTTCATCTGATACTGATGATAAAACTGGAAAAATAACTTTGGTCCCTCCACAAGAACCTTTAACGCAAGGGCGGGTTCAAGAAGCTATAAAACAATTTATTGGTGAAATAGAACAAACGCCTCCTGCATATTCCGCGATCAAAATAGGCGGGAAAAAAATGTACGAAGCCGCTCGTGAAGGAAAACCAATGGAAGCAAAAGCCAGAAAGGTGACAATATATTCCATTAGCGAAGTCCAATTTATCCCTTCGACTAGCTCAGGGAATAAACTGGACGGAATCGAATGGGTAGTTATTTCTCTCACAATCCACTGCTCCTCTGGCACATACATTCGCGCGATCGCGCGCGATCTTGGGCAAACGCTTGGCACTGGCGGATACGTTGAATCTCTTCGTCGAACAAAAATCGGACCGTTCGATATCTTTGAATGTAGCGAGTCAATTATTCCAATAAGTGCCTTTTTATCAAGGCTTTGACAAGTTACGGTTTTTTTGTTAATCTTTTTTCGTCCTTTAATGATTTTACCGTTTCCGAAGAAGTCGCATTTGCGTGGCTTTTGCCCTCTATGCAATCAATTCGTCTAGCTAGCAACCAGAATCTCAATTACCCCTTCTGCGTGAAGGCGATGTTGTTGTCATAGAACCAAGCTCGAAAAATAAGACCTACAAAACTCGATGAGATTTCGTTGAACGGGGAAGCCAGCCTCCGAGACGTAGCGATAGCTACGTTGAGGTGGTGGCGGGGCCACGTGAAACGAAAGATCGCGAGTTTTGCACGGTCTGCGGCTTCTCGAAACATAACGAGAAGTTTTATGTTAACTATTCAAACTATTCAAACCTTCGTACTCCTCGTTGTTGGGCTTGCGATCGGAGGTGTTGTCGGATATTTCTACAGAAAGTCGGTTGGCAAAAAAGCCGCTGATCAATCCGAAGCAAAAGCTGAGCGCATTCTTGCGGAGGCAAAAGCCAAACAACAGGAAATTCTCCAAAACGCCAAAGCATCGCAACAAGAAATGATGCTTGAAGCAAAAGAAAAGTCATTCGCCTTGATTGAAGAAGCAAAACGCGAAGAACAAACTCGACATCGCGATTTGCAAGATCAGCAACACAGACTTGAAAAACGCGAGACAATGTTTGATCAAAAACTGATCGAATTTGAAGACAAGAAAACTAAACTTGAAGAAAGAACAAAAGAAGTTGAAAACATTCGCGACCAAATCAATAAAATAAAAGAAGAACAGGTCGTCAAACTTCAAGAAGTGGCTGGTCTGTCGCGCGAACAAGCTCTTGAACAACTGCTCAAAGAGGTTCAGGAATCCGAGCAAGAAGCGCTTACGAATCGTTTGCGCAAAATGGAACAAATCACGGAAGAAGAGCTTGATGAAAAATCACGCAAGGTTATTTCGCTTGCGATGACACGTTTTGCGTCTTCAGTTTCAACAGAAACAAACACAACGTCAGTTGAATTGCCGAACGACGAAATGAAAGGACGCATCATTGGAAAAGAAGGACGCAACATCAAAGCAATCGAAATGCTTACAGGAACAGAAATTATTGTGGATGAAACTCCTGAAGTTATTACAATCAGCGGCTTCTCCCCTATCCGAAGACAAGTCGCCAAACGCGCGCTTGATGCTTTGATTAAAGACGGCCGCATTCATCCAGCGCGAATTGAAGAAGCAATTCAAGAAGCGAAAAAATCTCTTGCACAAGATTTGCGAAAAGCCGGAGAGGAAGCGCTTTATCAACTTGGACTTCCTGTTTCATCCATTGATCCAAAACTCACTTCAATTTTGGGTCGCATGAAATATCGAACAAGCTACGGACAAAACGCGCTTCAACATTCGATCGAGGTTGGCATTATTTCCGGCATGATTGCTGAAGAACTCGGAGCTGACGTGTTTATTTGTAAAAAAGGCGGACTGTTCCATGACATTGGAAAAGCGGTTGATCACGACATGCAAGGCGCGCACCCTGAAATCGGATACAACATCATGAAAAAATTCGGATTCCCTGAAGAGATCAGTTATCAATCAATCGCGCATCATGAAGATCGTCCGCGAACAATCGAGGGCGCGATCGTAAAAGCGGCTGATGCAATTTCAGGAGCTCGACCTGGCGCGCGCAAACAATCGCTTGAACAATTTATTCAACGCATGGAAGAGTTGGAAAAAACAGCGAGCTCGTTTGATGGAGTTGAAAAAGTATATGCAATTCAAGCTGGCCGTGAAATCCGCGTGTTTATCCAACCTCAAAAGATTGATGATCTAACAGCGTATAAATTGGCCAAAGATATTGCCAATAAAATTGAAGCTGAACTTTCATATCCTGGGGAAATTAAAATTACTGTGATTCGCGAAACGCGCGTTATAGAATACGCGAGATAATTGCTTGACTAACAGATTTTTGATATATTGACTCTGTTATGAACAAAGCTGACTTGGCAAACACACTTGCCGAACAACTAAAAGTCTCAAAAAAACTCGCTGAAGATTTTGTCGCTGGATTTGAAGAGATTGTCACGCGCGCTCTTTCGCGCGGCGAAGAAGTGACAATCGCTGGTTTTGGAACGTTTAGCGCGCGCTCACGAAAAGGCCGTATTGGCGTCAATCCGCAAAAACCATCAGAGCCTATCACAATTCCAACTGTAACTGTTCCAAAGTTCAAAGCTGGAAAAGCGCTCAAAGATACTCTCAAAGGAAAACGATCAATATAAAAAAAGACGCGTCAGAGATGACGCGTTTTAGTTTTAAAAGGGCGGTTGCATAATGTCGCAGGGAACAGCGGCGACAGTCCGATGGCCCGAAGACATTGTGCAAACGCTCCTTTATCTATTTTGTTTAAGGCAAAACTGTGATAGTCACTTCTTCAACAAGATTTGTTAGTTTTACCAACCGCGCGTTTTCTTCATGTCGCTCTTTCCATTCAACTGAATCTTCTGCAAGAGATTTCTCTGAAACAACGAGTCTAAGCGGAATTCCAATCAAATCAGCATCGGCAAATTTCTCGCCAGCAGACGCGTCACGATCGTCCCACAAAACTTCAACGCCTTGCAATTCTAAATCGCGCATAAACGATTCAGCTGTATTTTCAATTTTTTCTTTTATCATCGCATCTTTGTTTGAAAGTGAAACAATATGAACGTCAAACGGCGCGACACTCTTTGGCCAAATCATTCCGCGATCGTCATTGTGAATTTCGATGATCGATCCCATCACGCGTGACGGGCCAATTCCATAACAACCCATTAGCACATCGTGCATTTTTCTGTCCGGCCCTTGAACTTTGAAACCAAACGCGTCAGTGAATCGAGTTTTGAGTGGAAAAATATTTCCAACTTCGATTGATTTTGTTTCAATAACTTTTCCTATTTTGCATGAAGGACACGCGTCGCCATCTTTCACTTCCGCGATTTCGCGATTCTGCGCAAAACCACACTCACAATGATAAATCAAATCTTCACCATATTGTGTTGGAACTTGAAACTCGTGGCTGAATTTTGAAAACACACCACCGCTTGCCTCAACAATCAGAGCGTCAAGTCCACAACGTTTGAAAACATTTAAGTACGCCTGTTTGCTCTTCTCATAAAAATCCAAAAAGTCCTCTTCTGTAAGATGGAAGCTGTATAAATCTTTCATTGAAAATTCACGACCACG
Organism: bacterium; assembly: GCA_020057555.1. Taxonomy (GTDB): domain Bacteria; phylum Patescibacteriota; class Patescibacteriia; order UBA9934; family GWF2-40-263; genus JACQXU01. The sequence continues at coordinate 11,187 of JAGVFR010000021.1, forward strand.
AAGTAAGCCAGATTTCGCGCGCTGTTCATTTCGAAACTTATCTTGAATTTGATAAACCGAAAGTGGCAAATCTTTGTACGAATGAACGTACTGTTGAACAAGCGGCGTTACGATTTCTTCGTGTGTTGAACCAAGCGCATATTGTTTTTCACCGTGTCCTTCTAATTTGAACAACACATCAATTTTATCCCAACGCTGTGTTTTATCGTAAACATCTTTTGGATGAAGCGCTGGCATGTAAATTTCACTTGCGCCAAGTTTGTTCATTTCATCACGAACAATGTTGTGAATTTTTTTGAGTACGCGAAGGCCAAGTGGTAAATAAGTATAAACGCCTGCCATGAGCTGATTGATGAAACCAGCCTGTGTTAGCAAACGCGCGTTTGTTGAATCAGCATCGTGCGGAGCTGTTTTGTTTGTTTTTCCGAAAAGTTGTGAATAGCGCATAGTGATCACATAATAACAGAAAAGCCCGTTCCAAGAGAAGCTTGAAACGGGCAAGAGACGACTTATGGAAGGTTGTTTGCGAGCAGACCATGATGTGAGCTCAAGAACCATCCGTTCGTGAAGTTGGCAAGCTCCTGCATCTGATAGTCCGAGATCTTGCTCAACGAATGCGCAATGACAGGCGGAAGATGTAATGTTTTCGAGTCTGCCCAATCATCGCCGGGCTCGTCGGTCACGAGAACGATCGCGTCAGGGTGGAACTTGTTCGCCGCGTGTTCGAGCGCGTGGCGAGTGTTCTCGAATCCGCCGTGTGTCTGAAATTCCATCTCTGACGCATCAAGTTCTCGCAAGTTCCCTTGTGCGAACATGACAACGCGAACGATTTCTTTGTCAGCGTTTTTGATCGCCTGCAAATACCATGCCGAAACGCGAGCGCGGTCATCAACTCCGTCATCGCCGCCCATTGAACCGGTTTCGTCGATCACGACAACAACTCGTTTCCCACGAACTGCGCTGACAGCGTTTTGAATCTGCTCCGGTGCCGTGCGCGAAGGAATCTTCAACACGTCATCCGGCATGAGCGTGTTTGCATAAACGAGTGGCTGACCCTTCTCATCGAACACTCGATAGTTGCAAAAGTGTCCGCGCCGCCCACGGCTATGAGTGTAGGAATCAGACCTGTTCGCGCAGTACTTTGTCGTGTTCGCTTTGAGAGTTTCCTCGTTCGCAAGAACGATTGACTCCCACGGCACATTGTACTGCGAAGCGATCGAGATGATGTACTCGCCAGCTTTGACAGTGTGTTCGGTCATCGAGGATTCTGTCGGTGTTGCCGCGATGTTCGTGACAACAGTCTGCTGTGAAGTTTCGACGTTCACGATCTTCTGTGGCACTTGCTGTTGCGGATTCCCCGGCGACATCACTGCCCAGAAAATTGCCGACAAGAGCAAGCACCAACCTACGATCACCCCACCAACTATCTCGATCTTCGTTTGCGTCTTTTTCTCCAGCCCATTCCACCATTGACGAATCTTCTGCATGTCGTTCCTCCATCTTTTTGGCCATTCAAAACGCCCGACTTGAGCGTCTTTCCGGTCCAAATAGAGACGTCCAATCGTAGCATTTTCTGACCAAAAAGTCAATAACACTTGACCGACTCGATTTCTTCTATAAGCTAATGGCATATTCATATGATTAACGCCCTAAAAAAACCAAAAGTTTATATTCCAGTCATTATTCTGATAATTATCATTGTTGGTATTGTTTTCCTCTCAAATCGAGGTGATAAACAGGAGTTCGATACAGCTATTGCACAACGTATTGATCTTACCCAAGAAGTGAGTGTTACAGGACGCGTGAAGCCAGCGCAAAGTGTTGAACTTGCGTTTGAAAAAAGCGGAAAAGTTTCGGCTGTTTATGCTGATGTTGGAAAAGAAGTTTTAGCAGGACAAATTCTTGTTGTACTTGGAAATTCCGAACTAGCGGCCCAACTCTCACAAGCACAAGCCGGGGTTGAAAGCGCGCAAGCTCAACTCGAGCAATATCAAGCGGCTCTTGAAACTCAACAAGCAAAATTGAATGAACTGAAACTTGGAACAAGACCGGAAGAAATTCAAATTCAGGAAACAAAAGTTGCGAACGCAAAAACCTCACTCGAGGACGCGAAAAATAATCTTATTGTTCAAATTCAAGACGCGTATACAAAATCAGATGACGCAATCAGAAATAAAGTTGATCAATTCTTTCTCAATCCAAAAGGCACGAATCCGCAATTAACTTTTTTTACTGACAGCCAACTTGAATCAGATATTGAATCAAAACGACTGTTGATTGAAACGACTCTGAAATCTTGGCAAACATCATTGGAAACACTCACAACTTCGAGCGATCTTGAATCATATATTGATGTTGCAAAAAAAAATCTGTCTCAAACAAAAAATCTACTTGAAAAAGCGGCTCTTGCAGTGAACGGACTAACACCAAATTCTTCTATTTCACAAACAACGATAGACGCATATAAAAGCGATGTATCAACCGGAAGAACAAATATAAATACAGCGATAGTTAATCTAACAACGGCGGAAGAAAAATTGAGAACAGCAGAATCGAATCTTAAACTCGAACAAGACAATCTCGCGCTGAAAAAAGCCAAAGCAACTGACGAACAGATTACGGCTCAAGAAGCACAAGTTAAACAGGCTGAAGCATATGTTCTGTCACAACAAGCGCAAATCAAACAAGCAAAAGCAAATGCAAATAATTACTACGCGCAAATATCCAAAACAGTAATCCGCGCGCCAATCAACGGAACAATCACACAACAAGACGCGAAAGTTGGTGAAATTGTTTCAGCCAATACTGTAATTGTTTCTCTAATGTCTGTTTCTCAATTTGAGATTGAAGCAAATATTCCGGAAGCCGACATTGCAAAAGTTAATGTTGGAAATGACGCAAAAGTCACTCTTGACGCGTACGGCAATGATGTTGTCTTTGGCGTAAAAGTTGTTGCAATTGATCCTGCGGAAACAATTATCGACGGAGTGGCAACTTACAAAGTCACATTTCAATTCGTAGAAAAAAATGAACGGATTAAATCTGGAATGACAGCAAACATTGATATCTCAACTGAAAAACGTGAAAACGTAATCGCGATTCCTCAACGAGCTGTTGTTACAAAAAATGGAGAGAAAACCGTAAAGGTGATTATTGGAGAAGAAACAAAAGAAGTTAAAGTCAAAACAGGAATGCGGGATTCGTATGGAAGCATTGAAATTCTAGAAGGTGTAAACGAAGGCGACACGGTTGTGATCACTTTTGAATAAATATGGTGATCATAGAAGTTACAAACCTTGAAAAAACTTATGTGAACGATGGTGTAGAAACCCATGCCCTGCGCGGGGTTTCTTTTTCTGTTAATTCAGGAGAGTTTATCGCAATCATGGGTCCGTCTGGTTCTGGAAAATCAACTCTTCTTCACATTTTGGGATTTCTTGATCCGCATACCGGTGGAGAATATAAATTCGACGGAAAATCAATAACTGATTATTCAAAACAAGAAATCGCAAAAGTCAGAAACAAAAAAATGGGATTTATTTTTCAAGCTTTCAATCTTCTTGCAAGAACAACAGTGCTTGAAAATGTAAAACTTCCGCTTTTGTATTCTGATGTGCCTGAATCTAAATGGAACGAACTCGCTCTTCAAGCAATTGAATCTGTCGGGCTTTCACATCGCATCAATCACGAATCATCTCAATTATCTGGCGGAGAAAAACAAAGAGTGGCAATCGCGCGAGCGCTTGTAAACAATCCTCAAGTAATTTTTGCTGATGAGCCAACTGGAAATCTTGATTCAAAATCAGGACAAGTTGTCATGGATATTATTCAACGACTTTCTGAAGAACAAGGTCGAACAGTGATATTGATTACTCATGAAACCTACACTGCCGAACACGCGGAACGAATTATCACAATGCGCGATGGACAAATTGAAAGCGACAAAACTGTTGGACAACGTCATCACGCGCGAGAGCAATTCATTAAATAGATATGATCCTAAAACACAGTTTCAAAACAGCTGTCATTGGTTTGAAATCACACAAATCAAGATCAGCTCTAACAATCCTCGGAATTGTTATTGGAATTACAGCGATCATTCTTGTCATGGCAGTTGGAAGAGGCGCTGAAAATTTGATCTTGGATCAAATTCGAGGTTTGGGCTCACGCACAATAATTATTGAACCTGGAAGAGAACCGCAAGGCCCTTCAAGTTTTGCAGAGTTTTTCACAGATTCACTAAAGCAAAAAGACGTTGATACACTTCTAAAACCAACGAATGTTCAAGGAATAAAAGAACTCACGCCAGAAGTTATTCTCGTCACAACTGTGAGCTATGGCAATGAGTCAATACGAACAAATGTAATTGGATCTTCGTATCTCATGGCAAAAATTTTAGATATTTATCCTGACAAAGGCACTTATTTTACGGATGAAGATATTCGTCAAAAAGCCAGTGTTGTTGTGATAGGCTCAAAAATTAAAGAAAAACTTTTTGGAGATTCAGATGCTGTTGGTGAAAAAATAAAAGTCAAAGATCGGTTATATAGAGTTATCGGAACTCTTCCACAAAAAGGACAAGTGTCTCTTTTCAATGCCGATGATATGGTGGTTCTGCCATATACAACAGTTCAACAATACATCACTGGAACAAATTATTTTAATTCGATCATCGTGCAAGCTGAAAGTGAAGAGATTGTTTCAAGAGTTGTAAAAGAAATTAAATTAACTCTTCGCGAAAGTCACAATATAGATGATCCAGAAAAAGACGACTTTCATATCACAACACAAGCTGACGCGGTTGAACGAGTAAAGATGATAACTGGAATTCTAACTATTTTGTTGGTTTCTGTTGCCGCGATTTCTTTGCTTGTTGGAGGAGTTGGAATCATGAACATTATGCTTGTTTCAGTCACAGAACGAACGCGTGAAATCGGTTTGCGCAAATCTCTTGGCGCGACTGAAAAAGATATCATGCAACAATTTCTTTTTGAGGCTATAATTCTTACAGCGATCGGAGGTGTGATTGGAATTTTGCTTGGAGCATTTTTCTCATTTTTAACATCACTTATTCTTTCACAAATTGTTTCTTTGGGATGGGCATTCTCTTTTCCAATTTCTGCTGTGCTTCTTGGTCTTGGTGTTTCAGGTTTTGTCGGACTTGTGTTTGGACTTTATCCAGCGCGTCAAGCATCGATTAAAAGTCCGATCGAGGCGTTACGGTATGAATAAAAAATATGCAAATAATAACTAGAAATGAACTGATGGATCAGATGTTTCCAAAGCTACCGAAGTTTCGAAACGATCAAATACAAACTGCACTTTTTAATCCACGAAACAAAAGCTGGAATGATCTTTCGACTCTTTCCAAAGAAATGCGCGTCGAGATCATGAAGTCTGTTCAATGGACATCGCTGAACTGTGTCAAGATCGTTGAGTCAGAAAATCGTGAGACACGCAAAGCGCTTTTACAGACACAAGACTCGCACGCTATTGAAAGCGTTCTCATGAAAAACAAACGCGAGCAATGGACGATTTGTATCTCATCACAAATTGGATGCGCAATGGGTTGCTCGTTTTGCGCGACTGGAAAACTTGGACTAATCAGAAATCTGAATGTTGATGAAATTGTTGATCAAGTTCGGTTTTGGCAGGAACTAATAAAACCTGATGAACGTATCAGTAACATCGTTGTGATGGGTATGGGTGAGCCGCTTATCAACTATGAAAATGTCCGCGACGCGTTGAATCTGATTATTAAATACACTGACATTGGCAAAACTCGAATTACAGTTTCAACCGCCGGAGTTCTGCCTCGCATGCGTCAGATTCTTACAGATCCGCTTTGGCCTCATGTCCGACTCGCAATCTCGCTACACAGTGTTGATGTGCAAACTCGAAAACAAATCATGCCGTCTTCATATCCAACTTTTCTTGATGATCTTGCAATTTGGGCAAAAGACTATTTGAAAATTCATGGAAATCGAAGACATCATTTGACGTTTGAATACTTATTGTTGTCAGATGTTAATGATTCGCAGTCGGAAGCAAAAAAACTCGCGAGCTATGTGAAAAAAATCGGTAATATCAAAGTGAATGTTTTGATCTACAACGACACTGGTCTATTCCATGCACCGTCAGCAGAACGTATTTTGGCATTTTCAAAAGTGTTGCAAGATTGCGGAGTTGACTCAACTCGCAGGCGCTCAATGGGATCTGACATTTTCGCGGCTTGCGGACAATTAGCAAAAATCACGAGCCAAACATAAAACATCCAAAGCAAGTTTGGGTGTTTTATGATGGTGCGCTGGGTGGGGATCGAACCCACGGCCAAGAGATTAAGAGTCTCCTGCTCTACCGCTGAGCTACCAGCGCATGAATCGTCCAAATTTTGCCAGATCAATTGACAATAGTCAATATATTTTCTAATATTCGTCCGTAATGCGGGCGTAGCTCAACGGATAGAGCGTCGGTCTTCGGAACCGTAGATGAGGGTTCGATTCCCCCCGCCCGCACCAGTAAGGAATTTGCAAGCGTTTTGGTGTCGCCTCGCTTCGATCTTAAAAACTGCCAAAGAACCTGATAAAAATATCGGCTCGAACCATATTTTAATTTTGGGGGAAGAAAATTTTTTAATCCAAATCATAAAATTCTTTTTAATAATTAACCAATAAAAAATATATGAGCATAGAAAATCCGTTCAACAATCCTCCGCAAGAAACTCCAAAGCCAGAGGAGAAAAAACTAGAACAACCAATAAAGGAACCAAACCCCGAAGAACAGAATCTGTCAGAAGAGCAAGAAGAGCAGTATGAACAATGGATGAAAGATCATCCAGAAATTGTAATAGCCCCAGAAGACTTACGTGAATGTGGGCCAGAAATTGCGGAATTTGAAGAGATGCTTGTTTCATTTGAATTGATACATTCTCTCGCAGAACTGCATTTGATTATCGACCTCAAGCCAGAAGATGCCCCGAAGTATCCTTTACGAGAATCAGCCAAAGCCGCACTCATTCCTATAGTTGCAAAACTGAACATATTAAAACAAGAAACAAATATTGTGCCTGAAAAACATGAGGAATTGAAAGCAAAATACAAGCATCTCTCAAGAGCTGTCGGAATGATAAACAGCAACAAAGTAGATCATAATAGGTAATTAACGTCATATTCATACAATGAGTTATCAAAGAATTTGCCGCCAAAGAAAAACTTGAAATTGTCAAAGATCGAAGCGAAGCCGTTTAATTTTTTTTGGGGGGCTTGCCGTCGCCGCCTTCGGCGGCGAAATGCGTTCGAACTATTTTAAGAATACTGCACCAGTAGTAACTTGTTCGGAATTGACTGCTCAATGGCGGTTTTTTGTTTTGAAAATCAGAAGTTAGAGATCTCTCGACTTCGCTAGAGATGACACGGTTTAGATGTGGGGTTCGATCCTTCTCTATTGACTTTTTCTTGAATTTGTTTAATAATAGCTCGTTGCTGGGAATGGCCCGGCAACATCGAAATAGCACTCCGGCCTAGAAAACCGGATGCCCAACCGTAGGAGGTTGATCATGGCTCTTTTCAGTACAACGCTCGATGAACGCAGAGAAGCGTTTGTGCGAGCAAGGTTCGCGGAACAACAGGTCTTTGACTTCGGAGATATTGAGGAATGGCTCAAAAGCCAGCGCGAAGCAGAGCGGCCGGACACGCCAAGATGGGCAAAACTGCTCGAAGGTAAGTCTTGGTCTAAGGAACCGATTGCTTCACAGTGTTTCCTTCTGACGACATGCGCGACTCCGATCTCTGTGTTGGGACGCGAAACAATCACACAAAGTCCACTGATCAATATTCTTTCCTTGTTCCAACCCGGTCTCTATTGGGGAATGCACGAGGGTATTTACATTGGTTCTAGCGACAAGCCAGAGACGAATGATGTTTTCTTCGCTATTCGAGAAGTTGATGACAGGCTCATCATTACTCGAGTGGGCGTGCCGTTCGATCGTCGGCCGTCTTTAGACAGTGAGTTACTCATGTGGGTTCTTCTCGCGGAGTGGAATCACAAAAGACCGAAGTCTCGAGACGCGCAAAGCATTCTCTGTTGTCTGCTTTTTAACAAAATCAAAACGACGCGTATGGAAGCTGAACGCGACTTCCACAACGCTGTCGCGACAAGCGAAGACGGAACAAAGATCGTTCACGCTGACTGGGTCGTTGTCATTGATGGTAACAATGCACTTCTTTATCCTGAAAATGTCTTTCAACTCGACGGAAAGGCAAAACTCGGAATCGAGAGCGGATTCAGGCAGTGTGCTCCGCTCTTTAAGAATACTCAGGAATTAGTTCTCGAATTCCTGAAATCACATGCGACAATTAACGCAAAGACATTCTTCATGGAGGGAATGCAATATCAGATTATAAAATACGGATCCCAAGCCGATCCTCATAAACTTCTTTTCATCGAAAAAGGCTTCTGCCCCAATCCGCTCCCAAGCGGTGGCATCGAAGTCACCTGACGGTTTTCTCCTACCACCCTTCGACACACAGGGTGGTTTTTTTGTTGAAAGCAAAACGCGGGCTAAAGCCCGCGCCTACCAATTTGGACGAAATATGTTTACCACTCTTTTTGTTTCAATGCCTCACCTGCCGCGGCAACTTGCGCTTCGTGCTTGGACATTCCAGTTCCAACTGCCACTTGTTCTTTTCCCAAATACACACCAACTTCGAAACGCTTTGCATGATCAGGTCCTTCTTCTGACAAAACTTTATATGAAGGCGTAACTCCGACATGTTCTTGCGCGGCTTCTTGAAAACGGCTTTTTGGATCAACGTACAATCTCTGTTTGAGAATGCGGGGTAATTCCGAAAGGACGCGTTCTTGAATAAACGACTTTGCCGCGTCCCATCCGCCATCAATATAAATCGCTCCAATGATTGACTCAAAAGCGTTTGCTAAAATATATTTTCGCGCTTTTGAATCTTTGTCTTTTGATTCACCACGCGAAAGATGCAAATACGGTTCGATTTCCAAAAGACGACACAAATCAGAAAGCATGTCAGCGTTTACAAGCGCGGCTCGCCAGTTTGTAAGTTCCCCTTCAGGGTTCTCGTAGTTTAGATATAAATTTTCCGTGACAACTAATTCCAAAACAGCGTCGCCCAAAAACTCCATCCGCTCATTGTGGCCGAGTCTAAAATCTGGATGTTCGTTGAGGTACGATCGATGAACAAGCGCCTGTCTTAACGTGTCTTTGTTTTGAAACGTGACTCCAAGCGTCTGCTCTAAATCCTCGAGGTTTTCTTTTGGCATAGTTTGAAATAGTCATGGAGTCAATAAAGTCGAAGGAGTCAATGAAGTCAAAAAGTTGTTTATAAACTCGATTGAACTAAATTGACTCAATTGACTTTGTTACTTTGACTCAATAACTTTATTAGACTGTTCTCTATCCACTTCCTTCACTTCCCCTTTTGCGAGCATGTCTTTGTAAACCGCGCCGAGCACTCCATTCACAAACTTTCCAGATGAAGGCCCGCCGAATCCTTTGGCAAGTTCAATTGCTTCGTTGATTGCGACCTTTGCTGGAATTTTATCAGAGAACTTAAGCTCATAAACACCAAGTCGCAAAATGTTTCGATCAATTATCGACAGAGAATCAAGCGGCCAATCAGGCGCGAAATGAACAATAAACTCGTCAATTTTTTCTCGATGTTCAACAACTCCTTTCACCAACTCTTCAACAAATTTTTCATCATTAAACTTTGGCGCAAACTCATGACGATTGAAAGTAATCGTTTCATCGAGTTTCCCTTCAGGCATCCCCAAGAAATCCCACTGATAAAGTGATTGCATTGCAATGGTTCTGGAAAGGTGGCGATTGGACATAAAAAAGAACGAAAAGAACTAAAAGACGATTATTTTACCGAACGATTTTTGTATGTTCCACATGTTTTACAAGCGCGATGTGGCAATACAGACGCGTTGCATGATTTGCACACACCTGTTGCAATTGACTTAAGCGCATCATGCGAACGGCGGTTGCGACCACGGGTAGTGGATTTACGGTGAGCTGGGACTGGCATAGTATTAGTAAGTAGTTAGTAGAAAAGTAGCAAAGTAGCAGAGGGGAAAGTAGCACGAACGATTTTTTGCGTCAATACTTTATGTGATTATCGCGCTTGATATAAGTGTTACGCTCGCAACAGTATCGTCCTCTTTTTTGAATCGCATTACACGCACGCCTTGTGTTGCGCGACCGAGTGAAGAGACAGATGAAAGAGGGGAGCGTACAACTTGTCCGGCACTTGATATAACAAACAAATCGTGGTCATCTTTTGTTCCAACTATATGAGCTGAAACGATCGCCCCTGTTTTCTTTGTTATATTTGCGGTCTTGATTCCACTTCCGCCTCGACCCTGAACTTTGTATTCGTTTATGTCAGTGCGCTTTCCATATCCATTTGACATAAGCACAAGCAGTTCAAACTCTCCAGATTTCTTTGCGACACTAGAAGGTACCACCCCCATTCCAACAACATGATCTTGACCTTTGAGCCGAATGCCTCGCACACCAGAAGCTGTTCGTCCCATTGCGCGAACATTCTTTTCAGTAAATCGAATCGCTTGTCCTTGTTTTGTTACAAGAACTACTTCGTCATTTCCAGTTGTTGGATGAACCCATTGCAAATTATCACCATCTTTCAGTTTGATCGCGATAAGTCCTGAATTTCGAATGTTCTCAAATTCACTGATTTCGGTTTTCTTCACTGTTCCTTTGTTTGTGACCATTAGCAAAAATTTTGCTTTAACAATATCATCTGTCGCGTAAGTAGCGGAAACACTTTCTCCAGGAGCAAGTTGCAAGAAGTTAACAAGCGCCTGTCCTTTTGCAATACGAGAAGCTTCTGGCACATCATAAGCCTTCAGACGAAACACTCGGCCGCGTGTTGTGAAAAACAAAAGTTCTTTATGCGTGGTCGTTGTAAATACTTGCTCAACAACATCTTCTTCTTTTGTTGTCAGTCCGGCAACGCCCTTACCTCCGCGCTTTTGTGTTTTGAATGTATCTGGCGGAATACGTTTGATATATCCGGCGCGCGTAATCATCACAACAGTTTCGGTATCCGGTATAACATCTTCAATTGAAAACTCTTTCATTCCGTGTTTCACGATTTGTGTTCGGCGCGCATCGCTGTATTTTGATTTCATTTCTTCGACTTCCTTCGCGATCACGCCAAGCATTTTCTTTTCAGATGCCAAAATTGACTCAAGCTCCTGAATGAGCACCATTTTTTCTTTGTACTCTTGTTCAACTCTCAAACGCTCGAGGTTGGCGAGTTGTTGCAAGCGCATTTCCAAAATCGCAACAGACTGAAATTCAGAAAGTTTGAATTTTTTGATGAGATTTTCTTTTGCTTCGTCTTTGTCTTTTGATTTTTTGATTGTCTCGATGATCTGATCAATTTTCAAAAGTGCAATACGCAAACCTTCTAAAATATGCGCGCGTTCACGTGCTCGATTCAAATCAAATTCTGTTCGTCGACGTACAACTTCACGACGATGCTTGATGTATTCCTCAAGAACCATTTTCAAATTGAGTACACGCGGTTGAATTCCATCAATAAGCGCGAGCATGTTGTAATGGAACGTCTCTTGAAGTTGTGTTGTTTGATACAAACGATTGAGAACTTTTTTTGGATAAGCATCTTTCTTGAGTTCAATAACCATTCGCAATCCGTCTTTTGAAGACTCATCACGCAAATCTCGAATGCCTTCAACTTTTTTCTCATGCACAAGTTCGGCGATTTTCATGACTAAATTTGCTTTGTTAACTTGATATGGAATTTCCGTGACGATAATTGAAAAATCGCCTTTGCTATTTTCTACGATCTCGGTTTTCGCACGAACAACAACACCGCCCTTTCCTGTTGAAAATGCTTGCTTAATATCGTTTACATTGTAAACAATTCCTCCAGTAGGAAAATCCGGACCTAAAACAATTTCTGACAATTCATCAACACTCGCGTTTTTATCTTTAATAAGATGTAGCACGGCGTCACATACTTCACCAAGATTGTGTGGTGGAATATTTGAAGCCATACCAACCGCAATTCCAACAGTACCGTTGATAAACAAGTTAGGAAGTTTTGCTGGCAAGACTATTGGTTCTTTATGCGTGCCATCAAAGTTTGGCATGAAATTCACAGTTCCCTTTTCAATATCTGTCAAAAGTTCTTCTGTGATCTGTTCAAGTTTTGCTTCTGTATAACGATACGCGGCCGCAGGATCCCCGTCCACGCTCCCAAAATTTCCTTGCCCTTTTATAAGCGGATATCGAAGAGAAAAATCCTGTGCCATGCGAACAAGAGAATCATAAACCGCCGAATCTCCGTGTGGGTGATATTTCCCAAGTACGTCTCCAACAACCGTTGCACACTTTTTGAATTTTGCGCTTGATCGCAAACCTGTCTGCCACATGGAATAAAGAATTCTGCGGTGAACAGGTTTAAGTCCATCACGAATATCCGGAAGCGCACGTCCAACAATCACGGACATGGCATAATCCAAATACGAGCTTTGTATTTCCTCTACAAGACTCTGTTCTATGACAGTCCCTACGGAAGTCATTGATGATTCTTCGTTACTCGACTTTTGTTTTTTCTGAAGCTTGGACATAATCTTTTTCTTCAATTCTTTGTTTGAGCAATTCAATGAGTGATTTTGAGATGGTTTCTTTCTCTTCTATAAAACTAGAAATTGAACTAGCCGCGTTTTTTGTTTGTTCCAATTTTATTTTTGCATCTTCTCTAATTTGTTTTGTTTCTTCAAATTCTTCTTTTGCTGAAATGACAGATTCTGTTAAGTCTTTTTTTGCGAGCGTCCCCTGATCAACTAGCGACTGACGTGTTGTAAACATCCATCCAATAATTACGAGAGCTATCGCCACACCAACACATAAGAAATATGCAAGCCGCCTATCGCGTTTCATATTTATCTAGTCAATGTAACGATCAACATGTCTTCTTCTGGCAAATCTTTCCGGCTGATCTTGTACTTATTCATTTCTTCACGACGACATGTACCCATTGCCTTGCAAAAAGCATCAACGGTTTCATATTTTGCCTTAAGATTTGGAACTGCATGAGTCATCGGAATTACAACTCGAGGTTCAATCTGACTAATAACTTCAGCCGCTTGAGTTGGAGTCAATACTCCGCTTCCGCCAACTGGGATCATAAGTACATCGATGTTCTGAAGACGTTTTAGTTCTTCATCATTAAGCTCTCGATCAAGCGCACCAAGATGTGCCAAATGCATTCCCTCAAGTTCAATACGATACAACACATTTTCCATTGGCACTTCTTTTTTTAGTTCCCGTTTAAGTGGAGCTGAAATTCCAAAAACAAAAACTCCGCGAACTTCGTATTCGCCAGGAGTTCGAATAATATAAGGAGAACCAGTGATTGCTTCGATGTTATTTGCGTCTGGTTCATTGTGCGTCACCATCACAACATTACCCTCGATTGTGCGAGGGAAACGTAAGCCGGTTTCATTATCGTAAGGATCAGTTACAAGCACGACTTCACCATTTGTTGTTTTGGTTGTGATCTCAAAAGATGAAAGTCCGAGCCAGGAAAGTTGCATATGTGAGAAGGTCTGAAAGGACTGAAAGGTCTGAAAGGACTGAAGAATTAAAATACAATAGAGAACAGGAAAATGATAACAAAAAGAGAGGTTAAAAACAAGAGGTAATTATTCTGTCGGATGTATTACTTCTTGCCAATATTCGATCTCCTTTTTAATAGTTGAAAATTCTGGATCTCGCTCTGTAATCAAAAAGCCCTCGCTATACACAGCTGCCTTTTCTTGAATTTCTCGTTTTTGATTTTCATTTCCCTCACTTGCTAATACTTTCAAATCCGAAACTGCTTTATCAATCTGAACAGCTTGATCTTTCCACTTCTCAACAAGCCGCGCGTATTCTTCACTTTCAACACTGACATGTTCTTTTAGTGAATCAGCTAGCTTGCTTCTCGCAACCATAATTCCATCTTCAACCTGATATCTTTGTTCTGGTGTAAGTTGTTCAATAAAAATATCACTTTGAATAAGCTCATCAAGTGAAACACCGGAATCAAGATGAGGTTTAATGATCGCACGAACGTTCGGTTCAACATGTTCAAGCACCATCGCGTTCATTTCATCTTCAGCAAGACCATGCGTTAATTCAATATACGCGCGACGATATGGATATTCTTTAACTCCAACATCATGAAACGATTTTCTGATTGTTGTTTCATCCGCTTCGGAGTCTGCTTGCAAACGTTCAAGCACAGCTTGCGCTTCTTGTTTGGTTTCTTTTGGAAGAGTTGGAACAAAGTGTTTGATCGCGTAAGCGAATTCGTCGAGCAAAGATTGGTATTGATGGGACATATTGAAAAGTTGGAGTTGGTAGTTAGTAGTTGGGAGTTAGGCGGCGAGACGATCTTGCGTCCAAACAAACGGCATTTTACCCATTAGTTCAGGATACTCTTTTTTGGCTCCTTCCCGAAGATCTGCGTAGACATCAGCCGCGGCCTGATAACGATCCTTCTTATTTTTTTCAAGCAACTTCATCACGATTTTTTCAAGCCACTTTGGAACATCTTTCACTCCTTTTTCTTCAAAACTTGTTGGAGTATCCATCTGATGCGCAATAACGAAATCTTTCAATTCTTTTCCTTCAAACGGACGAAAGCCTGTAATCATTTCATAAAGGGTTATACCGAGTGAATAAAGATCTGAACGATGGTCTGGAAGTTCTCCACGAAAAGCTTCAGGTGACATATATTCTGCCGTACCCACTGTATATCCATGTTGTGTAATCGCTTCAGCCCATTCAACATTATCATCATCTTTCGCATTTCTAAATACTTCGATTCGTGCGTCTTCAGTCAAAGCCGCGATCCCAAAATCTCCAACGCGCGCGATTTCTGTTCCATCAGCAAGTTTTTGAATCATTATGTTTCTAGATTTTATATCACGATGAACCATGTCAAGCTCACGCATTGATTCAAGAGCCAGCGCAATCTCACTTGCCAAAGTTACGGTAAGTTGCAATGGAAGACGATCGTTCTCCTCAAGAATACGATCAAGGTCCTTGCCTTCAATATAGTCAGTTATTAGTCCCAGAATCTTTTCCCCATCAATATCAAACTCTGCAACGTCATACGCTGTAAGTACGAACGGATTGTTCATTTTAGCGAGAAGATGAATTTCACGATTGAAACGTTTAACGATGTTCGAATCGAGTCTAGCTCGAGTGTTTAGAACTTTAATAGCGCGAATCAAGCCCAAGCGTTCATCCTCGACTTTGAATACATTTCCAACACCTCCTTGTCCTAATTTCTCTAAAATTTTGTAACTATTACCATGCTGGTCGGTCAAATCATTCCCAACCTTAATTTCGACTGTTTTTTGAGTCGTCTCTGGTAAAGGCACATATACAGATTCGGGGATTTTTTGATGCTGTCCTGTTTCAGGAATAGGCATATTTATTCATGTCTAATTTTACTTGGTTTCTTCAATCTTGACCACAGGCATATTACCATGTACACTCCGTCCATATTACTTATTATTAGCCCCGGACGGACCCCGCGGAATCTCTGCGCATTGTCTTCCGGAAAACATATGACACAGCAAAATCAGTCAGATCAGTCAGATTTTCAAAAACTTCTTGAGGAGGGAAATTATTTAAA
>JAGVFR010000006.1 GCA_020057555.1 bacterium
CGATCAGAGGCTCCAACAAGTTTCATAATTCCAATTTCTTCTCTGTGAATAAAAATGCTCATGCGAACAGTATTGAACACAATCAAAATCGCAATCAACAAAAATATCACACTCAACGAAACGCCAAATGTGCGAACGCGATCAGTTGTGTCTTTGATTCGCGTCACAACATCAGAATAATCTGAAAAATCTTTTTCTCGAATCGCATCTCGAAATTCCGGATTTTCAAGCGCTTCTAAAATAAAATCAAAATCTGAAACAGATTGCGCTTTAACAATCAACGATGGTCCAAAAGGATTGCCACCAATTTCTTCAAGAGACGCGATTATTGCTGTGTCTTGTTTATGAATCAAAATAAATTTATCCAATGATTCCTGTGCGCTTATTGTTTGAACATCTTTTACTTGTGAAAGTGATCTCAAATAACTTACCGCATTATCAACAGATGTTTGAGGAGCTGACGTGTGAAAATAAACGGAAATTTCAACACGATCTTCAACAGTTTGGATTGCTTGATCAGTTACAAAATTCAAAATGATCAAAATGTTTACAGTAAGAAGAGTCATCACAAGCATCGTGATTGTAATGACTGACAACCAAAAATTCCTCCAAAAATTCTGGAAAGCAAATTTTATAACTCTATAAGTTGATATGAACATACCTCCTATAATTTATAACGACCTTCTTCAACATCAGAAGAAATTTTTCCATCTTCCAAAGTAATTACTCTGCGACGCAAACGATTCACCATGTCGCGATCATGCGTGACAAGCACGACAGTTGTTCCGAATTCATTTATCTTTGCAAGCAAATCCATAATTTCGCGAGCGTTGAGAGTATCCAAATTTCCGGTCGGTTCATCTGCGATTAAAACTTTTGGCTGATGAACAAGCGAACGAGCGATTGCAACTCGCTGTTGTTCCCCGCCTGAAAGTTGATTTGGATAACGACCATGTTTATCGTGAAGATTGACTATGTTAAGGACAAGTGGAACGACTTCACGAACACGATGAGCCGGCGCGCCAGCAACTTGAAGCGCAAACGCTACATTTTCGTAAACAGTTTTTCTTTGAAGCAATTTGTAATCCTGAAACACAACACCGATTTGGCGTCGAAGTATTGGAACTTCGTGATCCTTGATATTTGTAATATCCCAACCTCCAATTTCAATTTTTCCTCGTGTTGGACGTTCTTCAGCAAACAAAAGTTTGGCAAGTGTTGACTTACCTGTTCCGCTTTGTCCAACAATAGAAACAAATTCACCTGGTTTGATGTTCAAACTTACACCTTCAATTCCAACAATGTTCGGCGGATAAATTTTTGAAACGTTTTTGAAAAGGATCATGAAGAAATAAATTATCTTGTCATGAATGTTATTTACATGATACCCTTCTGGACAATCTGAAACAAGAGGCAGGATTGCGCGGGATTAGTACAGTGGTAGTATGCTAGCTTCCCAAGCTAGAGACGCGGGTCCGATTCCCGTATCCCGCTCCAGAATTATACTTTTGCCGAAGTAGCTCAGCTGGTAGAGCAATACTTTCGTAAAGTAGAGGTCGCGGGTTCGATTCCCGCCTTCGGCTCCATAAAAAACACTTAATTTTGTATGAGTGTTTTTTTGTAAATAAAAAAATGGCCTATCTTTCAGAAACGAGTCTAAATGTCAAGCTAAGATAGATAAGCCAAATTTTACCCATTCGACAGGCTCAGGGAATAAAATTTGGCTTACTAACAGAGTTTTCAACGGCCTTTGTACAATTTTTTATTGTACAAAATATCTAACCTTTGCACCCTCCAAATACTCCGAAACCAAATCCTCAAGTGTTGTTTTTGGAATCATCACAGCCATCAAGTGGATTTGTGAATCCTCTGCGGCTTCAATACGATCCGTAATTGTAGCGATTGCATAGCCTTGCTCAAGCTCAATAATCTCTGGCAAATCTCCAACTGGAATATCCTTAACAACTTTCCACTCTTCAGGAAGGTCAGAAACATTTTGGTATCCAAGGTCTGTTTCAAAAGACGTTACGGATTGCGCATTGATTTCATTTGCAACTGTAATAAAATCTTCTCCAGCTTTCAAACGATCATAAACCTGTTCGACTTTTGCACGCGCTGGAGCCTGCAATGTTTCATCTTTTGAAACAAAATCACTCATCTGCAAAGCAAGCACAATTGATTCAACAATTCTTTTTTTGAAATCAGTCTTACTCCACCCAAACGTGTCAGAAAGTTCCTTTGTGAAATCATCTTCACTTGTTTGACCATCAACAACATCTTGATAATACTGATCAACCAAATCTTGATCAATTTTTACTCCGTTTTGTACAGCGAGTTTTCGAATTACTGTTTTATTTATAAGTGCATCCAAAATGGTTTGTTGCAAAACATCATCTGATGGCATTTCATCATAACCAGTAGTTTTGAGGTATTGCGTCAGAGCTTCATGTTCAAGAATATATGTTCTCATTGTGATGATTGATCCATCAACAGTTGCGGCAGGATATGGAATTATTGATGCAACAGATTTTACAAATGGATTTGTCATTGGAAGGCGATAAACAAAAACGGTTAAAATAACCAACAGCCCAAGAACGGAAAACAAAACAAAAAAAGGCCGTAACGATTTTGTCTTTTTGAATGAAGGGGATGTAACTTGTTCCACAGACTCAACTTCTAATTTATCTATTTTCATATATTTTCCCTCTACTACTCTGCTACTTTACTACTTATAAATTCGAAACTTCTTTTCTCAAAGAAGTAATACCACCATTTTGTCGAATTCGCAATTCGGGTTGATTCAGATTGATTATCAAGAACCAAATTCAACGGATCTGACTTATCCTCGGTTTCCTCTTGCACGGTGGAGCCTGGTCCGGCTTCGCCTGATATAACAACAACTTCCTCTCCTGGTTTTTTCATTCCTAATTTCAAACGAGCCTCGCGTTCAATAAACGATTCTGTTTGAATTGCTGTTTGAAGTTCGCTTAAAGCAATGTTCCGCGCGGCAAGTGTGTCAGCTTGGGATTGTAATTTATTTATTTCTGATTGTATCTCGCGAGAACGAAAAAATTCTCTACCAAACGTCAGACTTAAAAAAACAATAATAACAACGTTGACGACAATGAAAAATCGCCATCGAATAAGTCTTGAAATAAATGATTGTCTATGCGACGTCATGTGAAATAATTTCATTATGCTCTTCCCTAAGATCGTTGATTAAATTATGAACTCGCGATGGTCGAAACACACGAGCAAACTCAATGTCAGCGCTTGACCCATTCAACAAAAGACGAATCGTGCCATAACGAAAAACTGTTGCAAAAAATCCTTTTACTCGATAACTCGCTTCGTCAATTTGACGATATGTTGCTTCTGTCACAACACGATCAAAAAAACCACGGCGATCAATATCAACAATTCTCTTATCTGTAATGATAAGTTGAGTTCCGGACCAACTAATATACTCACGTAAAAATAAAACTATTCCAGAAATCAATAATCCAAAAAAAACTACAACTCCTCCAGCACCTTCGCGAAATAATGGAAACAGAAAAAAGAATGGCACAAGTATCCAAAAAATAAACAGCAAAAAACGCGGTGAGCTCGGAACAAGCGATGTTCGAATCGTTTCGAGAATTTCTTCGTGGGGTTTTAATTCAAACGCGCGAGATTTCATATTTTATGCAATGCTTGTCGAGCGGCAACACGATCGTCCCAAGGAATTTTTTTCCCTCCAGCAACAGCCATAACAGGCTCGTTTCCTTTTCCTGTTAACAAAACCAAATCTCCAGGTTGCGCGATCGCGATCGCTTTGTTTATTGCTTCTTGACGATCAAGAACACGAAACAAATTTACATTATCTTGTTTCCCAGCTTTAACTGCGGCATCGGAAATGTTGTTTATGATTTCCATTGGATCATCATCGTAAGGATCCTCATTTGTAACAATCATAATATCGGCATTCGTAGCTGACATCTGTCCTAAAATTGCTCTTCGCGCAATATCTCTTCCACCACCAGTCGAACCAAGAACATGGATAAGTCTATTATAACCGATGAGTTTCAAAGCCTCATAGATTGCTGAAAGAGAAGCTGGTTCAGGCGCATAATCAACAATCAAGGAAAACGGTTGACCTTCGTCAACAACTTCCAAACGGCCTGAAATTGGTTCAAGGCGTTCAACAGCGCCTCTAATCTGCTCAAGTGAAAGACCAAGCGCTCGACATGTTGTTATTGCCGCAAGAACATTTTCAAAATAGAATCGACCGATTGGTTTGAAATTAAACTTCACACTGTGGATTTCAAACTTTGTTCCTGTTTTTTCAAACTGCACATGTTCCGCCCAAATAGTTCTCACAGGTTTTTTTTCACCTTTCAGACCTTTCTGCCCTTTCTCCATTTCCTCTTCATATCCAAACCCCCAAGACTCTCCAGATTGGAAAGATAAAAAATATTCAGCGTGCTCGTCCATGAGATTTATAACTTTGGCCCGCTCAACATTTTCAAATAATTTTCCTTTTGCTTGTTTGTAAGCCTCAAAACCTCCGTGTGATTCAAGATGTTCAGGAGTTAAGTTTGTAAATACAGCAACATCGTATCTAATTCCAATATGACGATATTGAGCAATACCTTGTGAAGAAGTTTCAATCACAGCATAACGACATCCAGCATGAACCATTCTTCGCAACATTTTTTGAGTTTGAAAACGTCCGAGCATTGTCATTTTTTTGTCGTTTGTCCACTCACGCCACGCAATCTTAAATCCAACTGTTGTTGTCCAGCCAACACGTTCTCCAGTGTGCTCCAAAATCCGACCGATAAATTGAACTGTCGTTGATTTTCCATTTGTTCCTGTGACTCCAATCACTGTCAATTGTTTTGACGGATGTATATAGACAAAATCAGCAAGACGAGCAAAAAAATAATGATACGCACTGATCAGTGGTTTTGGAATGAATCTTCGAACAACTGATTTGATCATACAGTTTTAAGAGCCTCCACCACTGCATTAAACTGATCGCCACGATCAAACTCATTTTTGAAAATACCGAAACTTGCTGTTCCTGGTGAAAGCAAAATTACATCTCCAAGTTTTGCATCACTTCGAGCAGAATCAATTGCCATTTGCATTGAATTTACTTTTGTCATTGGAATTCCTTCTCCGATTGTTTGCGCGAATTGTTCAAGAGCTGTTCCCTCAAATAAAACAACTTGCTTGCATTGCTCCCGAATTTCTTTCGCAAGATCATTCATTGTTAAACCTTTTGACGCGCCACCAGCGATCAAAATTACATTTCCTCCGTTTCCAAAACGCTTAAGCGCCGCGATCGTTCCGTCAGGTGAAGTCGCTGTCGTGTCATTGACGAACATCACTCCTTCAATTTCCGCGATTATCTGCTGTCGTCCAGGAAGGCCAGCAAAAGTTTTCAAAGTTTGATGAATGTTTTCGTCTGAAACGCCGGCAAAATGCGCGGCCAAAGAAGCGCTAAGCGCGTTCATCACATTATGATCTCCAAGAATTTTAATATCGTGAACATGCGCAAACTCAACTTGTTGTCCATCAAATTTTCGAATCAAAGAATCGCCTTCTCGAAACACACCGATCTTTTCAGAAATAAGTGGATTTGAAGAAAACCAATAAACTAGTTTTGATGGAACACGCGATGCAATTCCGTCCATAAGTTCCTGATCAGCGTTCAGAATCGCAATCTGATCTGGTTTTTGTTCTTTGAAAATGAGTTCCTTTGCTGAAAGATAATGTTCAAATGAATCGTAACGATCCAAATGATCTTGATACGCGTTTGTTAATACTGCGATCTGCGGACCAATCCCAAGCCCTTCAATACTTTCCAAAAGCCATGATGATAATTCCAAAACAATCGGAACTGAAGCTTTTTCTTCAAGTAACCAATCAAGATCTTCAAGCGGTGAACGAGTTATGTTTCCAGCAACAACTGTTTTTGGATGAATCGTACGCAACATCTCACCAAGCAAAGCTGTAGTTGTAGATTTTCCTCGTGTGCCTGTTACGCTATAAATTGGAAACGGACAAAAACGGAAAAATAGCGAAATGTCGCTTTCAACATGAATGTTGTTTTGTTTTGCAAGTTGAACGAACTCTGACTCGCGAGCAACACCAGGATTTTGCACAACCAAATCAACGTTTGTGAAATCATCTTCGTGATGTTCTCCTAAAACAAAAATCGGAGAATAAATCGGCCGATCTTTATATTCTTTTTTGTATTGACTGTACCACTTTGTAATTTCTTCAACAGACTCTTTGAGTTCAGCTTCGGTTTTAAGATCAGTAATAACAATTTGCGCTCCATGACGCATTAGCCACTTCGCGGCGCCAACTCCGCTTCCTTGTTTGAACCGACCTAAACCCATCACCGTAACCATGGCGTCTTGAAAGTTTGAAATGGAGGATAAGTCGAGGGAC
The DNA here is from genome assembly GCA_020057555.1 of bacterium. Taxonomy (GTDB): domain Bacteria; phylum Patescibacteriota; class Patescibacteriia; order UBA9934; family GWF2-40-263; genus JACQXU01. Next base: position 6,445 of record JAGVFR010000006.1, read on the forward strand.
ATAAAGAAAAGTCAAAGGAGTCAATAACGTTAATTGAGTCAATAAAGCAAAAGAAGTCGTGGTAGTCAAAGAAATCGACTCAATAGACTTCATTGACTAAATTGACTTCTATTTAATTCTCCCAAAAGCCCTCGCCAACCTTACTGTCAGCATTGCAACACCGACCTGCCAAAACATACTTATATATTGTACCACAGCGAGCAGTGTTGGGACTTTTTGATATTTTCGACGAAAAGTTAGTCCGTGCATCACCACTGATCCAAAGCGCCACTTGTGCAACTTACAAAAATAGTTCAGAGCGCTTTCAACCATAAATCCATGCATAAATTCAGGTGGAACACTTTCAAAAACTCGACGATCCATTGCACGCTCGCCAGAAATAAGCGGAAGATGCCGTGAAATCGCTGTCCAAAAAAATCCTCGATCACGAATCCCGACATTCATCATTCGTCCACTGTTTATAACTGGAAGCAAAAGCGTTTCAATATGTTCTTCTGTAAGCCCAATAAGATCAGCATCAAAAAAAGCTATGATCGGTGAGTCAACATTTGTAACAGCATACATCATTGCTCCGCCTTTTCCTTTTCGTGGAATTTCATGCACGTGTGCGCCAGCTTTTTCAGCGACTTCTTTTGTTCGATCTGTTGATCCATCGGAGACAACAAAAACTTCATCAATAATTGGTGAAGCAACAAGTGGACAAATCACGTTTTCGATTGTTTGTTCTTCGTTGTAAGCGGGAATGATTGCAGTCACGCGCGGTCGAATCATATGCGTTCGTTTTGAACTTGACCTTGAAGAGTCTCCCCTTCCTGAAAAAGTATTATCGCTTCTTCATCTCCAGAAAACGCGATGTTCTGCAAAGTTTGAAGTGTTCGAGTGAAATATGTTAAACACAATCGTTGTTCTTTTTTTGCAATTTGTCCTGAAACAGAATCACGTTGTGAAAATTCAGATCGCACACACGCAAGTTTGATTGGAATCATTTTTACATTCACAAAAGCTCGAAACGCATCTTCACGATGAGCCTTGTCGTGTTCATAACGATCATGAGCATAATCAGCTACATGTTTTGCCCAAAGATAAACGCGTTCATAAAGTGGGTCGCGAGTCGCATGAGCTAAAAGAACATCTCTAAAAGATTCTTTCCCAAAAGACTTTGTTTCTGAATCTCCTGAAACCTCGCGGAGAAAATGCAGTGGACCGATTTTCAAAGCCAAATCAGCTTCAAACTCCGTCTCGGTTTCAAGTTGTTCCTGAAGCACGCGTCCTTCCATTTTTAAAATTGGCTCACGAATTGATGGTTCGTGTTGTTGATATATTTCGTCAAGATCTTCCTCAAGCAGATCAATTTCATTTCTCTCAAACATCCATGGATTTCCTGATGGAAAGGTCATAAAGCATTTCATCCAAACGTTTTAGATTACCTTTTGCTTGATCAAATTTGGTGCGCAAATATCCTGTCGCGTCCAAGTCGAGCATAAATTCAATTATCATCTCAACAGTGTCTCTTGCGTGAACGACACGATCTGTTTTTCCATGCGTTATGTTTCGCATTGTGTAACGCACGATCTCTCCAGTTGTGTCTGAAAGTCCGGAAAGATAAACAAGCGGATCCATCGCTCGCTCATGAATTGCTCCAATCTTTCCTGTCAAAATATATTGCTCAAACAAAAGCGCTTCCGCGTATTCTTCAAGAGCGGCTCTATGCGAACCTTCAAAACGCAAACTGTCTACACGCTTAAACAAGCTCTCGCTTTTCGCGAACAACGCGTCAGCTTCTTTCAACAACGCTTTTGAGGCATTACGATCATCTCGATGAAGCGCGAAAATCGCGCGTTTGCTAAGACTCAATGCTTCATTAGACGCGGCAATCACTTCACGACGCAACTGTTCTCGCGCGAGATGTGAGGATCTGACTTTTGTAAAAATTGATGGACGTTTCATATTGAATGTAAACCAACATTTCTCTTCTTAAATCCTATTATCTCTTTCGCGACCTCAATCGCAATCAACTTCAGCAATGCTATCATAAGCAACAAAACCCAATCGGACAAGCCAAGCGGCGAAACCTCAAATAACATTTGAAAAAATGGATGAAGCAGAGCAAGAAGCATGAGTCCGAATCCAATTAGAACGCCGAGTATTAGCCACGGATTTGAAAATGGATTGATTCGGAAAATAGTCTGGCGAAGACTTTTCACCGCAAAAACATAGATCAAAGAATCAATCCCAACAGCCGCGAACATAATTGATCGAATCTCTGACAGATCTCCTCTTGTTTGCCACATCCAAAGATACAAAATAAAAAGAAGAATATCTGTAATGATTCCGATTGTAAAAATTATTGTCATCATGTCGCGATTCACAACCGGTTCATTTCGAGGACGCGGCGGCAAAGACATAACATCGCGTTCTCCAGGCTCAAGTGTTAAACCAACATTTGGAAAACTATCAGCAACTAAATTGATCCACAAAATTTGAGCTGGAAGAATTGGAATTGGCAAACCCAACAAAAGCGATCCTGCAATAAGAACAATCTCTGTGAAGCTGTCAGACATTAGATAAACAATCGTCTTTCTGATGTTGTCAAACAAAACACGTCCTTCTCTGATCGCGGACGTGATGGTTCCAAGATTATTATCCAAAAGCACAAGATCAGACGCGCCTTTTGCAACGTCAGTTCCAGAGCCAAGTGCAATTCCAATGTCAGCAGCTTTTAGAGCTGGGGCGTCGTTAACACCATCGCCTGTCATAGCAACAACTTCCCCACGCTCTTTCCACGCATTTACGATTCGAATTTTGTGACGAGGCTCAACACGCGCATAAATTCTAATTCGTGTGACGCGTCGCTTAAGTTCTTCATCACTCCACTTATCAAGTTCTGACCCAACAACAATATTTTCTGATTCACATGGCAAACCAGCTTGTTTTGCAATTGTGCGAGCAGTTAAAGGATGATCCCCTGTAACTAGAATCGTTCGAATACCAGCACGCGCAGCGGCCGCGATTTGTTCACGCGCATCAGCGCGCAAAGGATCTTGAAGCGCAATCAAACCCAAAAATTCAAAGCCAGACAAATCATCTATTACTATATGTTCACGTTTTTGACGAATTATTTTTTCAGCAACAGCGATCAAACGCAATCCTTGTTTTGCAAGATCATCAACTTGTTTTTCCCATTTAGTACGATCTTCGCGCGACAAATTGCAAAAAGCCAGAACGTTTGCTGACGCGCCTTTTAGAGAAAATCTAAACGCTCCGTCCGACGCGTTTTCCACGACCATATATTTTCGCGATGAATCAAACGGTATATCAGCCAAACGTGGAAATGATTTTTGAAGCTTGTTTGAATCAATGCCAACGTCTTCTGCAAATTTCAAAAGCGAACTTTCAGTTGCACTGCCTTTTATTATTAAACCTCCATTCCCATCTGCAAACTTTGCGTCATTACACAAAACAATAGTTTCAAGCAAATGTTTCATCACACCTCGATGTGTTTGTCCACGCAAAGCAAAAGCATTAAAGATTCCATCGTTTGTAACAACAGAAACGACTTGCATATTCCCTTCTGTGAGCGTGCCGGTTTTATCAGAACAAATAACAGAAACGCTCCCGAGTGTCTCTGCCGCGACAAGATGGCGCACAAGAGAACCTCGACGCAAAATTTTCTGCATTCCAATCGCTAAAACCACAGTGACTGAAACAACAAGACCCTCTGGAATAGCCGCGACAGCGAGCGCTACGCTGATCTCAAACATTTCAAACACACCACGACCTGTGAAAAGTCCAAGAGTAAACAGCACAACCACAATTCCAAGAACCAACCAAAAAATCCATTTTGCCAAACGAGCGAGTTGAATTTGTAAAGGTGTTTTTGTTTCTATTGTCTTTGAAAGTAAAGCCGCGATTTTCCCAATTTCTGTTTCAAAACCTGTTGCTATAACTACTGCTCGACAATGACCGCCGACAACCATTGTTCCTGCGTAAACCATGTTTATACGCTCTGCAAGAACAGTTCCGTCATTCAACTTTTCAATTCGTTTGTTGATAGGAAGAGACTCGCCTGTGAGCGCGGCTTCGTTAATTTGCAAATCAAAATTTTCAATTATTCTCGCGTCAGCGGTAACTTGATCTCCCAAATGCAAAAGCAAGATATCGCCTGGCACAAGTTCACGAGCTTGAATCTCCGTTTCTTTTCCGTCGCGCAAAACAAGAGCGCGTGGTTGGACCAAAGATTGCAAATGCGCGAGTGTGCGATCAGCTTTTAATTCTTGAACAAAACCAATAATCGTATTTATAAAAATTGCGGCAAATATCACACCAGCGTCAACCCACTCATGCAAAAAAGCGCTCGCGATAGACGCTATAAGTAAAACAAAAATAAGCGGACTCAAAACCTGGTGTAACAAAAGTCTAACCAATGACAATGGTTTATCTTTTGGAAGTTCATTCCAACCGTGTTTATCGCGACGTTTCAAAACATCTTTTTTTGAAAGTCCGTGACGCGAAGAACGAAAATCATGAATGACTTCTTGAAATGTTTTCGAATGCCAAAGAACTTCAGCTGGCATAGTTA
>JAGVFR010000020.1 GCA_020057555.1 bacterium
ATAAATCGCGAAAATGAAAACGGAGAAATGGAACTCTCATTCCGTTTTGCTGGACAGCAACGCGCATGGGAAGAATTGCGCAGACTTTTCACAACTGGTCAAACAGTTCCTACAAAAATTTTGGAAGCAAACAAAGGAGGTTTGATTGTTTGTGTTCAAAACATTTCAGGTTTCATTCCGGTTTCACAGTTGTCTCCCGAACATTATCCACGCGTAAGCGGCGGTGACAAAAACAAAATTCTAGAAAAACTTAAATCATATGTTGGTGAATCAATGGATGTACGTGTTATTGATGTTAATGAACAAGACGAAAAACTTATTGTCTCTGAAAAATCCGTTTGGGAAGACGCGCAAAAAAACGTCATTTCACAATACAAAGTCGGAGATACTGTTGAAGGTGAGGTAACTGCAGTTGCTGATTTTGGCGCGTTTGTAAAATTCGATGCTCTTGAAGGCTTGGTCCACATAAGCGAAATTGCATGGCAGAGAATCGATCATCCACGCGATCTACTTACGATTGGACAAACTGTAAAAGCAGAAATCATCGGAATTGAAGGAAGTAAGATATTTCTATCAATGAAAAAATTAGTTGAAGATCCATGGGCAAACGTTCAAAATCGTTACCATGTTGGTGATCTAGTTCAAGGAATGATTCTTAAAGTTAATCCGTTTGGATTCTTTGTTGAACTTGATCCAGAAATTCACGGACTCGCACATGTGAGCGAACTTTCAGAACAGCCTGTTGAAGATGTCTCAACGATTGGAAAACAAGGTGAAACCATTACATTCCGAGTTGTTTCAATTGAACCAGACGAACATAGACTTGGTCTTTCAGTGAAAGCCATTGACGAAGCTATTTGGAAAAAGATGAACGAAAAAGAAGGCCCAGAAGTCAAAGAGGGCCCAGATGTCCAAGAGGAAGAAAAAACGAAAACAGAATAAATTTACGTTCTTTATTATGAAACCTCTCTCAAAAAATTTGATACTCGCCCTAATCACGGTGCTTCTAATTTCTGCGATCTTTTCAAGTATATCGCTTAGAACTACAAAGCCTGAAGTCATCTCTCTATCAAAACTTGCAACCGAAATTGAAAATAATCTTGTCACTTCTACAACTGTTGAAGGATCTGATGTTTTGATCACTCTTAAAGATGGGGCTGAACAAAAAGCACGAAAGGATAGTTCGGTTTCACTTGAAAACGCACTTTCTGATTACGGTCTTGAAGCTGACAGTATTCGCGCGGCAAACATCACCATCAAAGATCGTAGCGCAAGATCATATTTTCTTGGTGTGATTTTGCCTTCAATGCTTCCACTTCTTCTTTTAATTGTAATTTTTTGGTTCATGATTAGGCAGATGCAAGGAGTGAACAACAAAGCAATGTCGTTTGGAATGAGTGGCGCGCGCGAACTCAAAGACACAAAACAAAAAGTAACATTCAAAGATGTCGCTGGTTCAAAAGAAGCAAAAGAGGAACTTCAAGAAGTTGTCGAATTTTTGAAAAATCCAAAAAAATTCTCTGATCTCGGAGCCAAGCTTCCAAAAGGAGTTCTCATGATGGGTAGACCTGGAACAGGAAAAACTCTGATGGCTCGCGCGATCGCTGGTGAAGCTGGAGTTCCCTTCTATCACATCAGTGGTTCTGAATTTGTTGAAATGTTTGTTGGAGTTGGAGCAAGTCGCGTGCGCGATTTGTTTACGCGCGCAAAAAAATCAGCACCGTGCATAGTCTTCATTGATGAAATCGATGCTGTCGGACGCCAGCGCGGCGCAGGACTTGGCGGAAGTCATGATGAACGTGAACAAACTCTTAACCAAATCCTTGTTGAAATGGACGGATTTGCTCCAAACATCGGAGTAATCGTTGTTGCGGCAACAAACCGACCAGATGTTCTTGATCCAGCCCTTCTCCGTCCTGGACGTTTTGATCGCAGAGTTGTGCTTGATCTTCCAGATATAAATGAGCGAGAAGAAATTCTTAATATCCACGCATTAAACAAACCGTTTGTCCCTGAAGTTAATTTGCGTCGTGTTGCAGAACGCACACCTGGTTTTTCAGGAGCAGATTTGATGAATCTTCTTAACGAAGCGGCTATTCGAGCGGCACGATTTGATAGAAAACAAATCAACCAAGAAGATGTTTTTGATTCAATTGAAAAAGTTTTGCTTGGACCAGAGAGAAAAAGTTTTCTCATGAACAAAGAGGAGAAAAAAATCACCGCGTACCACGAGGCTGGTCACGCGCTTGTTGCAAAAATGTTGCCAAACGCAGACCCTGTTCACAAAGTTTCAATCATAGCGCGAGGTTCGGCAGGTGGTTACACTTTGAAACTTCCAAATGAAGATCGCCGCTTGCACAAACGATCAGAATTTATTGATGACATGGCTGTGATGCTCGGTGGATTCATTTCTGAAAAGGAAACATTTGGAGATGTAACAACAGGAGCGTCTGATGATCTTCGAAAATGCACACGCGTCGCTCGTGAACTTGTAACACGTTATGGAATGAGCGAAGAACTTGGACCTCAAGTGTTTGGTGAATCACAAGAACTTGTTTTTCTTGGACGTGAAATTCATGAGCAGAGAAACTATTCTGAAAAAACAGCCGAAGCAATTGATCTTGAAGTGAAAATTCTTGTAACTCGCGCAATGGAAACAGCTCGTGATATAATCAAGAAGGAAAAAAATTATCTTGATAAAATTTCGAATATCTTGCTTGAAAAAGAAACTATTGAAAAAGACGATTTCGAAGCGATCTTCAAACTAACGGCTAATGGCTAAAAGCTAGCGGCTAACAATATGCTAAGGAGGAACAAATCCACAACGATATATCGATCGCTGTTGCGTGATGCTTTTAGTGTCACGTGGCATCGTAAGTCGCTGTGGATTTTTGGTATATTTGCCGGACTAATTTCAACTGGTGGAGTTATTGACGTTGTAATATCTGGAATGAAAAGAGCGACTGAAACCGGATCTCTACTTACAAACTTGCTTGATCGCACTTTTATTGGATACGCATATGCTTCTGAATTCATCAGATATTTGATTCCAATTAGTTCGAGCCAAGTTGCACCGCTTATTACAATCGGAACAGTAATTTGTGTTGTTCTTATAGTTTTTGGAGTAATCTCGCAGGCCGCGCTCATTCACGCGACTGGCAATCCCCAGAAACATCCACACGAAATTCGAAAACATATTCTAAAACATTTTTGGGATGTGTTTCTTATTGACCTAACAACCAAAGTATTTTATTTGGTGTTAACAACGCTTCTTATACTACCTGTATTTCTGTTTATTCAAGACAACGGAAACTTTGCTTCAACAATTCTATTTTGCCACTTTTTGATATTTATTCCTGCTGTAATAATTTTACACATTATTTCTTTACTCGCGTTGGTTGACGTTGTTGAAACTAAATCAAACGCTCTCAATGCTATCTGTTCAGCACTGCATATATTTAAAAAACAATGGCTTGCAACACTTGAGTTTGGATTTCTTTTGTTTGTAATTCTTTTTGTTGCCGTGTTCGGACTTCTAGTAGCTTTTGTTCTTCTTTCAATTCCTTTTGGATACATCAACACAATTGTCCTTCTTATCAGTTCCCCACTTCTGTTCTTCATCATGAATATAATAACAGGACTCTTGATGATCGCACTGATTCTCCTATTTGGCGGCGCACTTGTGACTTTTCAGTACAGCGCATGGAGATTTTTTTACAAACGTGCAACACATAAAACTCACGGAATTAAACTGTTTTCAAAATTATTGAGAATGGTGATAGACTAAAGCTGTTAGCCTCTAGCTATTAGCCGTTAGCAATTCAAAAACTTTTGTTGTAACTGAAAACTAACGGCTAAAGGCTAATAGCTATTTATGTCTGACGAAATCCAAAGCATTGAAAACTTGTTAAATCTCACAGGTGCAAAGTCTACGACTAAAACCGCACCTGGTATTTCTTCTGTCCAAGAAGCGTTTTCTGAAAAAATGTCAGAAGTACGACTTAAGGAAAAAGAAATTGAATCGGAAAAACAATCAAAGACTCTTGGGGTTCCGTATGTAAATTTGAAAGGTTTTCCAATCTCACCAGAAGCGCTTCGACAAATCCCTCTTGAGCAAGCACAAAAACATAAATCCGTGTGCTTTTTGTTTACTGGTCCTGAAATTCGTGTTGCATCAACGCAACCTGACTCTGAAGAAGCAAAGGATTTGCTTTTCCAATTACAAGAACGCAACCAAGCGCATGGAGGACTTTATAAAATTTCAGAAGAAAGTTTGCGTGTCGCGCTAAAAGCATACGAGACTTTGCCAATAATCAAACAAATAATCAAAGGGGTGAAAGTTACAGATGAAGAGATTGAGGAATTTGGAGCACAACTCAAAACATATCAAGATATCCAAAAAACATTGAGCCATGCTTCGATCACTGACATTATGACGATCATTTTGTCAGCAGGTCTTCAATTTGGAACAAGCGATGTGCACGTCGAAGCGGAAGAAAAACAAATCGTTGTTCGTTTCCGAATTGATGGTGTTCTGCAAGAAGTAGCAACTCTTCCGCATGAATTTTGGAAAAAAGTTGTGGCGCGCATCAAACTTATTAGCGGACTCAAAATCAATGTCACTGAACGCCCACAAGATGGACGTTTCACTATATATCTAAAAACAGGAGATACCGATGTCCGTGTTTCTTCAGTTCCAACTGCATGGGGAGAATCAGTTGTAATGCGTATTTTGAAACCAAGTTCAATCAATGTAAATTTTGAACAACTCGGATTTCGAGCTCTTGCAGAAAAAAAATTATTGAAAGAAATTCAAAAACCACACGGAATGATAATGACAACTGGGCCAACTGGTTCTGGAAAAACAACAACTCTATACGCGGTTTTGCGCAAACTCAACACACCAGACGTAAAGGTTGTGACTCTTGAAGATCCAATTGAATATAAACTTGAGGGAATCAATCAATCACAAATTGAACAGTCAAAAAATTACACGTTCGCAAACGGACTACGTTCGATTTTGCGTCAGGATCCAGACATTGTGATGGTCGGCGAAATTCGCGATTTGGAAACTGCTGATGTCGCCATAAACGCCGCACTCACTGGTCATTTAATGCTTTCAACTTTGCACACAAACGACGCGGCCGGCGCAATACCACGTTTTCTTTCAATGGGTGTAAAACCGTTTTTGCTTGCTCCTGCAATGAACGCGATTATTGGACAAAGACTTGTCCGTCGTATTTGTGAAAAATGCAAAGAAGCTGTTCAACCAACACAAGAAGAACTCGCATTTGTTAAAAAAGTTATCGCTGAAATCCCTGAAGCGTCCGGGGAAAAAGTGACAGTGGAATCTGAATGGAAATTCTTCAAAGGAAAAGGATGCGAAGTTTGCAACAATTCCGGATACAAAGGCCGAGTTGGAATTTACGAAATTCTTACAATGAGTGATGAGATCAAAGCGGCGATGTCAGAATCTATTTCAGAATATCAAGTTCGAGAGCTTGCAAAACAACAAGGGATGATAACGATTCAACAGGATGGTGTGCTCAAAATTCTTGATGGTCAAACAACTATTGAGGAAGTTTCACGCGTGGCTGGGGAATAAAAAACCTCGGGGCTTTAGGCGGCCACGAGGCAAGGAGGGAAACCGTCTTGATGGACTGTGAACGTACTGTCCAGAAACACGTTTTCAGGTGAACACACTGGGCATCTAGTGAAGCGAAGCACAACTCCTGTGTACGTGATAGAAAGTCCTGCA
>JAGVFR010000029.1 GCA_020057555.1 bacterium
ATTGTCCACAAAAGCTGGATTTGGAGGGAATGTGATTTACGCTCCGGTTTATCGACGAGTTCTTTGGGGAAGTGTCGAGGTCGCTGTGTACGGGACATCTCGTAATTGGAACTTTGCAGGTGCTTCACGTGAAGAAATGGAGATCAATAATCCATGGATCACATCTGCGATTCAACAGGTGATCACAGAACACGACATTCGTCGCGCTTTTGCGCCAAAGCCTGCGTTCAACGCGCGGGTCGTCAAGGCAGAGGATCTCACGAAGGAACTTTTACCGGCATTCTTTCGCGGTGCTGATGCGGACGGAGTTCTACTCGAGCGTTCCGGCGATGCATATTTTCTCGCGTCATCGGATTGTCCTTGCACTGTGATTTACGATCGTATCAAGCACAGAGTTCTTGGACTTCACTGCGGTCGCGACGCGCTCATTGATCGTGGCATGATCGAAAGCAAGCCGCCGCGTCCAAACTACAGCGTCATTGATGCTGAATTGAAACAGATCCCATTGGCGTATGCCGATAAGTTGTCTGTTTTCATCGCGGCAGGAATCGGACCAAGGACGTTCGATCATCCGACAACCGAGTTTGTGCCAAGTACGGATGGTGTGATGAAGATGAATCCATATGCTGAAGGGAACCGGCGGCTCATCAAGCATTTGAGAGAAACGTTCGATCTCAACGGATGTTCCCTTGGTAAGTCACTTGTTGTTCGAGACATAGATGCTGGACATATCAACATAGATGCGCTGATTCGTGTCCAGCTTCAGAATACTGGTGTACTTGCTTCTTATATCGACTCTGACAAACACGACACAGCGACCGACAAGTATCACGATGGAACGTTCATGTTTCACTCGAACAGACGCGACAAGACCAAGCGAAATCTCGTTGTTGTGAAGCTACTCTAGTTTTCCACTCTAGGCCTTCGGGCCTTTTTTTGATAATGTGGAAAGGTATTATTGCCTGAGCCTGTCGAAAGCAATATAAATTTTAGCTATTTTATCCCTTCGACAAGCTCAGGGGATAAAATGACTATTGTATGAATTCAATCACCTCTCAACTTCAATCCATTTTCAGCGCGCGTTTGCGAGAAGACGAAGCGATGAGCAAACACACGAATTTTAGAATTGGCGGATCAGCGAAATGGTTTGTTGAAGTTCGTACTGTTGACGAATTAAAACAAGTTTTGAAAATCGCGGTTGATCAAAAAATTTCATATTTTATTTTTGGAGGAGGATCAAACATTTTAGTTAATGATAAACCGTTTGACGGAATCGCGATCAAAATCGCAATGCGTAATATAGCAATAAATAAAAATCTAGTTCGAGTCGAAGCTGGAGCGCTTTCTTCGTCTGTTGCGCGCGAAACAGCAAAAGCCGGACTTTCCGGTTTGACCTGGGCGATCTCACTTCCTGGCACAATCGGCGGAGCTGTTCGCGGTAATGCAGGATGTTTTGGCGGTGAAACAAAAGAGCATCTTGTGGAAGTGGAATTGCTTAGCGACGGAAAAGTCATTACAATAAAAAAAGACGATTTACATTTCAGTTATCGTGACTCTGTCATCAAACACAACAACGATATTGTTTTGTCAGCAATTTTTGAACTTGAACAAGGAGATTCTAAAAAACTTTTGGCAGAATTAGATGAAAAATTAAGCGCGCGAAAAATATCTCAACCACTTGATGCTGGTTCTGCTGGCTGTATGTTTAAGAATTATGAAATTAAATCCGATGATGAGTTGCAACGAATAAAACAAATACTCGATATATCTCCAGAGATGAACTTAACCCGTCGGATTTCTGCCGGGTGGCTCATAGACCAATTGGATTTGAAAGGAACTCAAATTGGTGGAGCAAAAGTGAGCGAGAAACACGGAAATTTTTTGATTAACACTGGAAATGCGACTGCAGATGATGTTGTTCAACTCATTGCGCTTATCAAAACTCGCGCACGAAATGAATATGGGATAAACTTAAACGAGGAAGTGCAATATTTAGGATTTTAATATATTTTTATGCGCATAATTTCTCTCAAAGGAACCAGTCTTGAAATCACTGAAGCGATTCAATCGTACGTTGAAGAAAAAGTTGAGACGCTTTCAAAAATTTGCGGAAGCTTTGATCCAGCAGACGAACTACGAATTGAAATTGGAAAAATGACACAGCATCATGCCAAAGGTCCATTTTTTCGCGCAGAAATGTCATTGCATTTGCCTGGGAAAGATTTGAGAGCAGTTGAAGAAGCCGAAGACTTATATGAAGCAATCGACAAAGTTAAAGATCAAATGAGACGACAGCTAAGTGAATACAAAGAGAAGCTTCAAGATCGTTCGAAAAAGGGAATAAGACCGGGGAAGGAGTAGGCTCGGGCAGGCAGTTTGGTTCCTCTGTTCTTGACCGCCGGCTTGTTTTTTTTGTTCATAAAGTCCATAATAGTGCCGTTATGAGCAAATTCCTCAATGTTATATTTGGAGATCCAAACAAGAAAGTATTGGCTGATTTGAGACGCGACGTGGAAAAAATCAACGCATTTGAGCCTTCTGTTTCAGTATTGTCAGACGAAGCCTTGCGAGAAAAAACTCAAACTTTCAAAGATCGTTTACTTACTGGAGAGACTCTTGAAGGCATTTGCCATGAAGCTTTTGCTGTTGTTCGCGAAGCTGCAAAACGTACACTTGGTCAGAGACACTTTGATGTTCAGCTCATGGGCGGTCTTGTTTTGCATCGAGGTGGAATTTCGGAAATGAGAACTGGAGAAGGCAAAACACTTACGTCAACTTCGCCACTTTATCTCAACGCACTTGTTGGTAAAGGTTGCCATCTTGTTACTGTCAACGATTATCTTGCTCGTCGCGACACTGTCTGGATGGGGCAAGTTTTTTATTTTTTGGGTTTGAGCGTTGGATGTATTCAACAAGACGGTGGGCTGATGTATGATCCGAATTATAAACGGCAAGAAGGCTCATCGGCAGAAATCGCCGCGGATGAGGAACGAGATGTAACAGGATCGTTTCATGTTCGTGAAGATTATTTACGACCATGTTTGCGCAAGGAAGCATACTCGGCTGACATTACATACGGCACAAACAATCAATTTGGTTTTGATTATTTGCGCGACAACATGTCGCCGACTATTGAACAGTGCGTGATGCGTGATTTGTATTATGCGATTGTTGATGAAATCGATTCAATTTTGATTGATGAAGCGCGGACACCACTCATTATTTCAGCGCCATCCGAGGAATCAGATGTTTTGTATTCTCGTTTTGCGCAAATTGTTGCCGGACTTACAGAAAACGAAGATTTTAACGTTGATGAAAAAATGCGAACAGCGACTCTTTCAGACGCTGGAATTGAAAAAATCGAACGCGCGCTTGGAGTAGAAAATCTTTATGCTGTTGGAGCTGGAATGCACGCGCGTTTTGCAGACACAGCAATTCGCGCACGGGCGAATTATAAAAAAGATATTCACTACATCGTGAAAGACGGTGAAGTAATTATTGTTGATGAATTTACTGGTCGTCTTATGCAGGGTCGCCGTTTTTCAGAAGGAATTCATCAAGCGATCGAGGCAAAAGAAGGAGTTGCGATTCAAAAAGAAAGTCAAACACTTGCTACGATTACTTTTCAAAATTTGTTTCGAATGTACGAAAAGCTTTCTGGTATGACAGGAACTGCCGCAACAGAGGCAGAAGAGTTTGCAAAAATTTATGATTTGGAAGTTACGGAGATTCCAACAAACCAACCTGCGGCGCGCAAAGATTTGCCTGATCGCATATATAAATCAGAAAAAGGAAAATTTACAGCGCTTGTTCAAGAAATCAAGGTGCTACATGAAAAAGGCCAACCGCAACTTGTTGGAACAGTTTCAGTTGAAAAAAACGAGGTACTTTCAGAATTGCTTACGAAAGCTGGAGTTCCACACGAAGTTTTGAACGCGAAAAACCACGCGCGCGAAGCTGAAATCATTGCTCAAGCCGGGCGTGTTGGAGCTGTTACGATCGCGACAAACATGGCAGGACGCGGAGTTGACATTCGTTTGGGTGGAAATCCACCAGACTCTGCTGAAGAACAGCGCGTGAAAGAACTTGGCGGATTACATGTGATCGGCACTGAACGTCATGACGCGCGACGAATTGATAATCAGTTGCGTGGTCGTTCAGGACGTCAGGGCGATCCAGGTTCATCACAATTTTATCTTTCAATGGATGATGATCTCATGCGAATTTTTGGGTCTGATAGAACAAAGTCAATGATGGATCGTCTTGGAATTCCAGAAGACATGCCGATTGAAAATAAAATGGTTTCGCGCGCAATGGAAAAAGCGCAGGAGCGAGTTGAAGGTCACCATTTTGATACTCGTAAACATTTGCTTGAGTACGATGATGTTTTGAATAAACATCGTGAAGTTGTTTACGCGCGACGTCGAGATATTTTGGAAACGTTTGCAAAAACGCCGGAGCAGTTAAAAGAACGTGTGCTTGATATTGTTGAAGGAGAAATTGAACAAGTTGTTTTGTTTCATTTGGGGGATAGTCGAGATGTTCAAGAAGGCCAAAAGGACCAAGACGGAAAACAAAAAAAGTCAGAGATTGTTGAAACACTTCAAACTATTATCCCACTTACAGAAATTCAAAAAGATGAGATTCTAAAATTAGAACATGGTTCGCTTGAAGACAAAAAAGAACTCGCGGAAAAACAAACGAGATTGATTGAGTCGATAATGGTTATGGTTCGCAGTGTGTATGATCAGCTTTACGATTTGTTTGAAGACAAAAAAGAAATTTATCATGTTGAACGCGGTGTGATTTTGCGAGCGATAGATATTCTTTGGATTGATCATTTGGCTGGAATGGGTGCTCTTCGTACAGGAATTGGTTTGCGCGGATATGGTCAGCGTGATCCGCTCGTTGAATATAAAAAAGAAGGATATGATCTGTTTCAACGTTTGTTAAGCGCGATCAATTCTGAAATTACATATTCGTTTTTCAAGTATGCCAAACACGCGGTTGATATGCGCGTGCAGGCTGAATTGGACCGATCAGTGTTTGAAAAGAAGGGGATTGTAATGAAAGGGGGAGAGAGAGAAAAGGGAGAAATGGGGCAAGTGGGAGATGGAAAAAAAGTTGGGCGAAATGATCCATGTTATTGTGGTTCTGGAAAGAAGTTCAAAAAGTGTCATGGGGTTTGACTTTTTGGGCATTTTTTTGATATATTCCTGATCTGCCGCTTTTATAGGTAAGCCGTAAAACAGAGGGGTTCTCTGGAATTCGGTACGCCAGCGGTAGAAATACGGAGGTACGCCAATGGTACGCCTTCTGGACGATCAGTTCTCAAAGGGGTTCGAGACACTGCGACTTCTTGTTTCCAATTCAGGATTCACTGTCGAACTTGGGGAAGCGATTCGGGCAAAAGGCGGTGTTGACCGCGCGATCAGTGCTTTGGAAAGAGAGTTCTTTCCAGTTTCCGAACCGAACCGTTCCTGGCGCGAAGTTGATGGCGTCATCTACCTCACCGTCACGCTCGACAAGCCGACTGCTGGCGACAAGTGGATTCCGCGGACGGAAACGAAAGGTAATCG
>JAGVFR010000010.1 GCA_020057555.1 bacterium
CATTGATCCGGCTATTTCAGCCAGAGCATTACCGAGCATGTCAGACATGGTCAGTCTCCTTTTGACGCGCGAAGCATCTCTTTTGCCAGTGGGCTTCTCAACATTTGTGAGATTTACCATGGCAAAAAACAAGATATCAAAAAAAACCTATTTTGTCAATAGAACATGGCTAAAATATAGCCAAAATCTTACTTTCACGTCACTTTCACATTTTGCCGTCCAACCAAGGCCGCAATCTCGTCCACCATCTCATCAGAAATCAAAACAGAATAATCAGTTTCGATTTGTCTAACTCGCCCACCGGATTCAACAAGCAAACAAACTGAAGTCTGACCGGGCGATCTTTGTAATATCTCGCGCAATTGTGACACTAACTCCGGAGCTGGATTTCCTTGAAGCGCGATCGAAAGTGTTCCGATTATTACAGGAGCTTGAACAACGACAGTTTTTGGATCAGCCCATTGACCTTGAGAAAGCATTTGGACAAGTTGTGGAAGTTGATCTTCCGTATACCCAATAAGTCCATTTGCCAATAAACTCAATTCACCATTTCGTCGAGACACTTTCGCGGAAACAAGTGTTAGTTGATCGAGTTGTAATGAAGATTTTGATCGAGCAAAGACTTCAGGGAAAAGCACAAGTTCCACAATACTTGTTGCATCTTCAACACTTACAAATGCCATTGGCTCTCCTTTTTTTGTAATTATTTCTTTTATAGCTGTTATAACTCCACCACAATGAATCAATTTACTGCTTGGATGATCTTTGACTTTCGCGCACGGAACAATTAGCGTCCCCAAAACACTCGCGCTTTGTTCAAATGGATGCGCGCTAAGATAAAGACCTAACAATTCTTTTTCCCATGCAAGAAGTTCTTGGATTCCTGCCGGTTCTGTTTCACGAAGTGTGATTGCGGAGTCCATCACGGTCGGGGATAATGAAAACAAACTTTGTTGGTTTGATGAAATCTCTTTTTGAATAGATTTATTGTGCATCAAAATTCTATCAACGTTCTCAAAAAGTTGACGTCTCTCTCCAAAACGATCAAGTGCTCCGGATTTTATAAGAGCCTCAAGCGACTTTTTATTAAACGCGTGATGGGAGATGCGTCCTGCAAAATCAGATAAATCTTTGAACAACCCATTGTTTTTTCTTTCTGTAATAATTGACGCGACAACTTCTTCTCCTAAATTTTTCACGACAAGCAAACCAAAACGAATCTGTTTGTCATTCATGAAAGTAAAATCCTTCCTTGATTCATTTATGTCAGGAGACAAAACATCAATTCCAAGGCGTTCGCATTCGTGAACTGCTTCAGCAATTTTTTCTAAATCACCAGCCTCGGCAGTCATGAGCGCTGTCATGTATTCGGCTGGAAAATTAGCTTTCATGTACGCGGTTTGATAAGCGACCATTCCGTAACTCGCGGCATGGCTCTTGTTAAAACCGTAAGCCGCAAACGGTTCGATAAGTTTCCAAAGCTGACGAGCCTTGTCGTCCGAAAGTCCGTGCGCAACAAACCCTTCAAGCAATTTTATTTTTTGCATTGCCATTTCAGCTGGAATTTTCTTTCCCATTGCTTTACGAAGTTTGTCAGCTTCAAGCCATGAGTAACCAGCCAAATGAATTGCAGTAAGCATAACATCGTCTTGATACACAATGACTCCGTATGACATTTTCAAAATCGGTTCCATGCGCGGATCAAGATATGAAATAAGCGACGTATCGTGTTTACGTTTGATGTATTCAGGAATTGATTCAATAGGGCCAGGACGATAAAGCGCGACCATCGCCATCAAGTCCTCAACACGCTCCGGCTTCAAATCCATGAGATACTTTGTCATTCCTTCTCCATTCAACTGAAACACACCCATTGTGTGGCCTTTTGCAAGAAGGTTAAAAGTCTTTTTGTCGTTGATTGGAATGCGTTCAATATCAATCTCGATTCCTTTCAATTTTTTCACAAGAGCAACCGCGTCTCCCAAAATCGACAAATTTCGAATTCCAAGAAAATCCATTTTAACAAGACCGGCTGTTTCAACAGCGTGCATTTCATATTGAGTGATAACTTTTCCTTCACGAGTATCGATTTGAAGCGGAGTGAAATCCGTAAGATCAGTTGGCGCAATGACTGCTCCTGCCGCGTGAATTGAAACATGGCGAGCACATCCCTCGATTTGTTTTGCAAGATCAATAATACGTCGCACGTTTGCGTCAGTATCGAATTTCTTTTTTAGATCAGGCGCTTCATTGAGCGCGCGAGTGAGTGTCATTGGAAATCCTTGCGAACCCATTGGAACAAGTTTTGCAATCTCATCTACCATTGGATATGGAAACCCAAACGCGCGTCCGACATCGCGAACAGAACCACGCGCGAGCATTGTTCCAAAAGTACAAATCTGTGAAACTTTTTCCTTTCCGTATTTGCATCGAACATAATCCAAAACTTCATCACGACGGTTATCAGCAAAGTCAGTATCAATATCAGGAGCTGACGGACGTTCCGGATTCAAAAAACGTTCAAATGGCAACTCGTAAGTTAAAGGATTGATCGATGAAATTCCTATTCCGTAACTCACAAGCGATCCTGCGGCTGAACCACGCGTTGTTGTAACAATTCCATTTGATCTTGCCCAATTGATAAAATCAGAAACAATCAAAAAGTATGGACAAAAACCTTTTTGATCAATGATTTCCAACTCATACGCGAGACGTTGTTTCATTACGTCCGTAAGAGGACCTTCTTTTTCTGCGAGTTGTTGTTCAGCGCGTTGCGTTAAAACTTGTCTGAATGTTTGCCCTTCCGGAATTTCAAATTTAGGAAAATTCCATTTTCCAAGTTCAAGTTCAAGTTGACAACGGTCCGCAATGTGACGAGTATTTTCAATCGCTTCTGGAACATCGGCAAAACGTTCTTCCATATACTGCGCGCTCACCATTGACGCGTCAAAATCGTATGGATTGATTCTCTCAAAATGTTCAAGTGTCTTTCCGCCTTTAATACAATTCAAAATTTTCCAAGCCTCAGCATCTTGCGGCTTGAGATATAAAGTATTTTTCGTCGCGACAATCGGCACATTCATCTTTTTCCCAAGTTCAATCAGTTGCGCATTCGTACTTTCTTGTTCTGCAATTTCTGGCCGATCAACAAGTTCTAGAAAAAAATTCCCATCACCGAATATCTCGACATACTCTTTAATAAGTTGTTCCACCCTCTCGGCCTTCTTGGTCATCTCGGTCATTCCTCTTATTGCTTCATCAATCTCACCTTGATATCCACCTGAAAGTGCGATCAATCCTTTTGAATACTGACGCAAAACTTCCAAATCAATTCTTGGCTTGTAATAAAATCCTTCAAGAAATCCGATTGAGGAAAGATGAATCAAATTTCGATAACCTTCTTCGTTTTGCGCAAGACAAACAAGACGAAATGATTTTGTATCAATGTGCGCGCGTTTCAAATGACGTCCTTCGCGCGAAAGATAAAAATCAACTCCAATGATTGGTTTGATTCCTGCGTCTTTTGCTTTTTGATAAAATTCCATCACCCCATACATCGCGCCATTGTCAGTGAGTGCAACAGCGTCCATTTCGCATGCTTTAACATGCGAAATAAGCTCTTTAATTTTCGGAAGAGCTTCAAGAAGCGAATAATGAGAATGGGTGTGAAGGTGGACGAAGCGAGACATAGGGAAAGGGCTAAAAGGACCAAGATGGCATGAAGGAAGACAGCTTGAGGTTACCATTTTCGAGTCCATGAATCAAAATCAAAAAGAGGACGTTGTATCTTTTGTCGTCCTCTTCCTTTGCTACTTTTCTATTTTGCTACTTTTCTATTTTTTTTCCCCTTTTCCAATCGTTTTTCAACAATATACTCCATTCCTTTTGCTGCTAATTGAACCACGACTCCCAAAGACGAAGTGGCTGTTTCAAATTTTGCCTGAATACCAGAAAGCGCTGATTCAACCTTGTGCATCACCTCTTTTCCTTCATTCATGGTTTCATTCACGTTACGCAACATTGACGCCATCTGCCACAAGAGCCAAAAAATCGCGGCAGTGAGCCATAGCGCACAGAAAGCCAGAACAATGTACAAAATATCTAAAGGTGAAAACATAGAAGAAAGGACTAAAAGGACCAAGAGGTCTATGAACGAAGTATAGCATGAAATTCTTCTTTCAGCACGTAACGAATTTTTTCGACTTCTTGATCAACTTCTTTTGATTCTAATGTTCGTTCATTAGATCGAAATGATAAATGAATCGCAAGAGATTTTTTTCCTTCGTCAACACTTTTGCCTCGATAAACATCGAACAACTCAATTCGTTCAAGAAGTGTCGAAGTTTTTTCCAACTTTTCAATAATCGTTTCGTATTCAGTTCGTTCATCAAGAACAAATGCTAAATCACGTTTCACTTCTGGAAATTGTGAAATTGGTTTGAATGATTTGATCGATGTACATTTCAAAAAAAATTCTGGTTCTCGAATGTCGATCAAAACGCAAGTAACATCTAAACCAAAAATTTTCACAAATCTGTCGCTCACTTGACCAATCTCGCCAACACAACTTTTACCAATATAGATGCTTGCAAGTCGGCCATCGTGATAATGCGCGATGTAGTCAGACGGATCGCGTGAACGCTCAACTGACCAATCATTAATCCCAAGTTCTCGCATTAGTCGCTCGAGTGCACCTTTTGCGCGCAAAAATAATTCACGTCCATCTTTTCCATAGCAAGCCATGATGAGATTTAATGGTTCATCAGGAAGATCGCCCTTTTTTGGAAGGTACACCGGCGCGATCTCAAACAAATCCGCTTCTGGAAAATGATGCTGGTTCTGTTCGATCGCTGTCAACATGCTTGGAACAAGTGACGGACGCATGAATTCAAATTCACTGCTTAATGGATTACGCAAAACAACCGCATCATCTTTTTTCAACCCATAAGCAGTATGCTGTTTTTCGGAGATAAACGAGTATGAATAAACTTCTGTAAAACCAGCGCCTTTCAAAATTTCTTTTGTTCGACGTTGAAACTTAATCGCTTGATCTTCTTGAATCAGCTGAATTTCACCAGCCGGAAAAACAGATGGAAAATTTTCATATCCATACACACGAGCAATCTCTTCAATAAAATCAACTGATGCCTCAATGTCATGGTCGCGCCAGTAAGGGACGGCAATGGAGTGATTGGGCTCAACAACAAATCCCAATCGTTCCAAAATCTCAACCATCTTTTTTTCTTCCATTTTAATTCCCATAAGCGTTTGGGCTTTTTGCGGATCAAAAGGAAACACGCGTGGTTCGTATGGTTTTGCTTGCTCTGTCATCATTGATGAAGCAACATTTCCTCCTGTCAATTCCACGATAAGTTCAATGGCGCGTGCGAGCGCTGGTTCAGTCGATTCTGTTGAAAGACCTTTTTCAAACAACAATTGCGAATCTGAATAAAGATTCAACGCGCGCGCTGTGCGTCGAACAGAAACAGGATCAAATGTCGCGCTTTCAATCAAAACACGCGTTGTGTTTTCTGTTGTTGCTGTTTCTTCACCGCCCATTACCCCTGCGATTGCAACAGGTTTTTTAGCGTCAGCGATCACAAGCATGTCATGTGAAAATTCATAATCCTTTCCATCAAGCGCTTTCATCTTCTCACCTTTTTTTGCTTTGCGAACAATAATTTTTTCACCATCAAGTTTATCAGCGTCAAACGCGTGAAGCGGTTGGCCATATTCATGCAAAACGTAATTTGTAATATCAACGACATTGTTGATCGGACGATGACCAGCAAGTAGTAAACGCTTTTGCAACCACCATGGCGATGGGGCAACTTTAACGTTCTCAATCAAAATCACAGAATACTTTGGACAAAGTTCTGGTTCTTTCACATCAATCGTAAATTTCTTGTCTCTTCCTCTTGGCCCTCTTGGTCCTTTTGGTCCTTTTAGACCTTCACCTGTAACCGCCGCCCCTTCCCTCGCCTGCCCAATAATACTCATGCAGTCCACGCGATTTGATGTAACTTCAATATCAAAAACAACGTCATCAAGTTCAAGCGCTTTTACAATTGATGTTCCAGGTTTTGCATCAGTGAGTTCTGAAATATCCCAAATCTCGTGCTCTCCATGCGGTAATTTTTCAAAACCGATTTCCTCAACAGCACAAATCATGCCATGACTTTCTACTCCGCGAATTTTTGTTTTCACAAGTTCTACTAAGTCCCCTTCTCCATGCCATTTAACTTTTGCCCCAGGAAGTCCAACCACAACTCGTTGTCCTTGTGATAAATTCACTCCTCCACAAACAATTTCTACTGTTTCTTTTCCAATGTCAGTCATTGCTATTTTTAACTTATCAGCATTTGGATGAGGTTTTACTTCTTTCACAAAACCAACAACTATTTTTTCGAAACGTTCTGAAAGTTTATCAATTCGCTCAATAGAATTTCCGATCGCAGTTGTTTTGCGCGCGAATTCTTCCGGTGAAAAATTGGTATCAAGATATTCTTTAATCCAATTGTAGGAAGCTAGAATGTTCATATTAAAATTGCCTCACAAATCTCAAATCATTTTTATACAACACACGAATGTCATCAATTTTATTTCCTTCACGCATCATGAGAGTTCGTTCAACTCCCCAACCAAAAGCGAATCCAGAATAAACTTCAGGATCAAGTCCACCGGCTTTGATAACATTCGGATGAACCATTCCAGCTCCGCCAAGTTCATGCCATCCTCCTTTGCACAAACGACAATTTCCATTTTCATTTCCACCACAGACTTCACACGTGATATCAACTTCAAAACTTGGTTCTGTAAATCTAAAGTGATGCGGACGTAAACGTGTGTGTCTATTGGGTCCAAAAAACGTCTTTGCAAAATAATCCAACATTCCCTTTAAGTGTACAACAGAAATCTTCTTATCAATCATCAAGCCTTCAAACTGATGAAACATCGGTAAATGAGTGACATCAATTTGGCGGCGATAACAACGATTGATATTTATAATGCGAATCGGCGGCTTTGTGGTTTCCATCACACGCACTTGGGAATTTGATGTGTGAGGTGTAAGAACAATTTTACCTTTTTTTTCTTCTGGCAAATCAACAAAAAACGTTTCCCAATCATCACGCGCTGGATGATCTTTGGGCATGTTAAGAGACTCAAACACGTAATAATCCCAATCAATTTCTGGAGCTCGCACAGATGTAAAACCGACTCGAGAAAAAATGTCAGTAATCTCTGCGATTGCTTGTGTGACTGGATGAAGATGCCCTTCTGGCGGAAATTTCCCGGGCTCTGTTACATCAATCCATTCGTCTGCAAGATGTGAACCAGGGTGAGACCATTCAAGCTCCGACTCTTTTTTTCCATAAGCAACCTCAAGCGCGTTTTTCACTTCATTTGCGAGTTTGCCAATTGCTTTTCGTTCTTCATCAGCAAGAGTTGCAACATCTTTGAGAAGTGCTTTAAGTTTCCCTTTGCGTCCCAAAAATTCATTCTTAATTTCTTCAAGCGCGACACGATCTTTCACATCGTGTAAAATTTTTTCAAAATCTTTTTTTAGATTTTCTAGTTCGTGCTTCATATGAGTGATTTTATTGCACCTAAAATTTCATCACCAAAACTTACAAAATCTTGATAAGTCACAAGAACAACAAGAACCATGAGCAACATAAATCCCAAATTGTGAACTGCTGTTTCTATTTTCGCATTGACGTTTCGTCCGCGCAACTTTTCAATAATCAAAAACAGCAAACGGCCACCATCAAGCGCTGGAAACGGCAACACATTTATAACAGCTAAATTTATGGACAAGAGCGCTGTGAATTGTAAAAGGTGGATGATCCCAAGCGCCGCAACTTGTCCTGTCAAAACCGCGATTCCGACTGGTCCGGAAAGATCAACACCAACTCCGTGTCCTGCGATTAAACCGCCAATGATCCCGATGAACGCTGCAACGATCGCGTATGTTAGCTCAACTGTTGTGACGATCCCTTGCCAGATTGCCTGAAAGAAAGGATACGACACAAAACCAGTTAACTCAAACCCAAGTCCGACTCCTGTAATTTCTATTCCTTCAAGCGGCTTAGAAGTTAAAATAAATGTTTTTGAAGATTCATCTTTTGATTGTGTGACAAGTTCAATACCACTTGATCCTTTTTCTGAAATATAATCTCGCGCATCTTGCGCAGAATTGAACACTTGTCCGTTAATAGAAACAATGCGATCACCTTCATTTGCACCAGCTTCCTCTGCTGGGGATTTTTCCAAAACCGTCATGATCGTAAGTTCTGGCTGATTAACACGAGCAGACTTTGGCAAGTTGTTATCAACAATACTTGGAAGACCAACCATGAATCCGATTGAAAAAAGAATCGCCGCAAGCACGAGGTTCATCGCGACGCCTGCAATTAAAACCGCAAAACGTTGCCAGATTTTTTTTGAAGCAAAACTATCAGAATCTCCTTTGTGATCGCCTGACTCACCTTTGATTCTCACAAACCCACCAAGCGGAATCCAGTTGATGGAATAAGTGGTCTCGCCCTTTTTTACTCCGAACAATTTCGGAGGAAATCCAAATCCAAACTCTTCAACTTTCATTCCAGCTTTTTTCGCAACCAAAAAATGCCCAAGCTCATGAACAAAAACGAGCAGAGATAAAACAATGATGAAAATCAATAATGTCGCCATATCATTTTACAAAATCACTCTAACAAAATGTCTTTTTCCTTTTTGAATGAGAACGCCATCTTTTATTGGTTTGACAATCAGCTCCAGATCTTCAATCACTTTTCCATCAAGTTTAACTCCACCGCCCTCAATCAAACGACGCGCGTCAGACTTTGATTTTGCAATTCCAGAACCAACCAAAACATCAACGATCGGCATTGCCGAATCAATCTTGTGTTCTGGAATATCTTGTGGCACTTCGTGTTTCTGAAAAAGATCTTCAAATTTTCCCCGTGCTAAATCTGCATCCTTTGACGAGTACAAGGAACGTACGATTTCCCATGCAAGTCTCGCTTTAATATCACGCGGATTCACCTCTTCACGAATGAGCGTTTGCGAAATCTGTCGTATTTCTTCAATTGAAACGTCTGTTAGAAGAGTAAAATAATTGATGAGTAATGTATCTGGAATCGACATCGTCTTCGCATACATCTCCTCTTTACTATCTTGAAGAGAGATAGAATTACCGAAACTTTTTGACATTTTTCTCTCACCGTCTGTTCCAAGCAAAAGCGGAACAGTCATGATATCTTGCTCTTCCTGACCAAATTTCCTTTGCAAACGACGACCCATCAAAAGATTCAATTTCTGATCATATCCACCAAGTTCAACATCGGCCTTCACCATAACGGAGTCGTAACCTTGCATAACTGGATACGCGATCTCTAAAGCGTTTAGAGGATTTTCAGAATCATTGAGCCGAGCACTAAAATCTTCTCTCTGCAGGATTTGTTGTACAGTCACGAGTGAAGTCAATGACAGATAATCGGCAGCAGACATCGAATGGAACCATTCGCCATTGTGTCGAATCTCGAGTGTTTCCAAATTTAAAATCTTGCCAGCTTGATCAATATACGTTTTTTTATTTTCATCGATTTCTTTCCGCGATAAATTTTTACGCGCCTCGATTCTCCCTGAAGGATCACCGATCATGGCTGTCGCGTCTCCAATGATAAGGACAGCCTGATGACCTGCATCTTGAAACTGACGAAGCTTTCGAAGAGGAACAGTATGGCCAAGATGCATGTGTGGCGATGTTGGATCGATTCCAAACTTAATCCGCAACGGTTCACCGCTCTGAAGTCGTTTCTCTAAATGCTTTTGCTCAATCACTTCCTGCACCCCACGTGTGAGCAATTCTTCGATTTTTTTTGGATCTGTGTCTATTTTCATAAACGCAAAAATTTAAAGTTGCAGTAACCACTCTCGAATCACTTTTTTTGTATCCTCTGGCCCTTCAACGGAGATCGTTTCGATTCCGGTACGTTTAACTGGTTCATCATTGCCACCTTCGTACAACGCGTCCCCGACGAAAATCATCTTGTGAACGTCAATTCCTAAATGTTTTTCCATCTCACCAACACCATATCCCTTATCAATCCCCTTCATTGTAACATCAATGGAAGATTTTCCCGGAACCTTAATCTCAAACTCTGGAAGATATTCTTTTAGTCTCCCAACGATTTCCCATCGACGATCTGCCGATGATCCTTTGTAAGCATCCTTTAGTTCAATTGGAGCTTGTTGACCAAGAGCGGAAAACGTGATTTGCGTACCGCGATCTTCAATTACTTCCCCATAAACAGTTTCTGGATGCTCGTATCCTATATCTTTGAAGGCCATTGCGAATGCTTCCTTAATCTTTGTACGCTGTTCCAATGAAAGCTCATGCGCGTACACGGTCTTCCATGCTCCATCTTCATAACGCAAAAACCTCGCGCCAGAAGTTGGAAACAATAGCAGTTTCGAGAAAAGACGCTCATAACCATGAAGGCTCGTGAGTAATTGAACCTCAAACACAGGAAACCATCCACCTCCAATAACGGCTACCATGCGTTTTTCCAACAATCTTGAAAAAAAATCCACCATTTCAGCATCCATTGGAGTTTTGCTTCTTGCCAATGTTCCATCAAGGTCAAAGACCATTAGTTGTTTTTCACTAATTGATGAAGTCATAGGGAGATAAGAATGGGGAGATAAGAATTGACGATTTTGGCTTATTCACGTAATGTTTACTTAGAATTAACCAAAAAATATATGGAACTTATTTGGATTCTCGTCATTATAGTTGTAGTGCTCGCGCTGTGGCTTATTCTAACATATAACGGCCTAATCAGCTCAAGAAACAGAGTGGATGAAGCATGGTCAGACATTGAGGTTCAACTCAAACGCAGATACGACTTGATTCCAAACATAGTAAATACGGTGAAAGGTTATGCTTCGCATGAAGAAAACGTGTTTAGCAAAGTTACAGAAGCGCGCGCGTCAGCAATGGGAGCCCACTCAATGAAAGAGCACGCAAAAGCGGAAAACATGCTAAGCGAAACACTCAAGTCGCTTTTTGCGGTTGCTGAAAGCTATCCGCAGTTGCAAGCTTCGCAAAACTTCCTACAACTTCAACATGAACTCACTGACGCGGAAGATAAAATTCAAGCCGCGCGACGTTTCTACAATGCAAATACCCGCGACTTCAATACAAAGCTGGAAGTCTTCCCAACAAATTTGATTGCCGGAACATTTGGATTTACGCGTCGAGAATTTTTCGATGCGCCTGATATTGAACTCGAAAAGCCGGAAGTTCAGTTCTAAATATGTATTCGCAAATAACTGCGAACAAAAGAAAAACTTGGATTTTGATTTTTTCGTTCGTTGTAGTCATCGTATTGCTCGGATGGGTTTTTGGAGCTTGGGCTGGTGATGGACGATTTGGAATTATCACGGCTGTTATCATTGCAACAATAATGACCCTTGTTGGATATTACAAAGGTGATTCTGTCGCGCTCGCAGTTTCTGGCGCAAAAGAAATTCAAAAACAGGATAGTCCGGAACTTTATAGACTTGTTGAAAACTTAAGTATTGCTTCTGGTCTTCAAACACCAAAAATTTTCATCATTCAAGACAGCTCGGCAAATGCATTTGCAACTGGTCGCGATCCACAACACGCGTCAGTTGCAGTTACAACAGGTCTTTTGCAAATCATGGACAAACAAGAACTTGAAGGTGTTCTCGCACATGAACTTTCACACATTAAAAATTACGACATTCGTGTAATGACGATAGTCGTTGTGCTTGTGGGAGTTGTGATGCTTTTGTCGGATTGGATGTTACGCTCAATGTTTCATTCTGATCGCGACAGCAAAGCCGCCGGAATTCTTGTTCTAATTGGAATTGCTCTTGCGATTCTCTCTCCGCTGTTTGCAGAACTTATCAAACTTGCAGTTTCACGTTCGCGTGAATATTTGGCAGATGCATCAAGCGCACTTCTCACTCGTTATCCAGAAGGCCTTGCGCGAGCTCTGGAAAAAATCGCAATGCATGACCAACCAATGAAAAAAGCCAATCACGCAACAGCGCATTTATTTCTAGCCAACCCGTTTGATCCTCATGTTACAAAAAAATTCGAACATTTATTTTCAACTCACCCGCCGATCGAAAATAGAATTACAAAGTTAAAAGAAATGGCAGTCTGATATGCCTTTCGACATCATTGATAAATTCTCAACTCATCTCAAAAACGTGCTCACTCGCGCGCTTTGTTTTGCTGTTGAAATGAACGAAAAAACAATCGAGCCTGAACATTTGCTTTGGGCGCTTGGAACTCAAAAAGGAAGTATTGGCGCTGAACTTCTCAAAAAAGCCGGCGTCAAACAACAGGAACTTCGTATGCTAGTCGGCGCAACACAACGCATCAAAACCAAACCAACACTTATTGACGATTCAACACTCAATCTTTCTGGTGATGCAAAACGCATTGTTGAAAAAGCAGTGCTCACAGCAAATATCTACGGACACAGATATGTTGGAACTGAACATTTGCTTTCAGGAATTATTCAAGTCGGAGGTTCAATAATTGATCAATTTTTTCTATCGCAACAAACAGACATCAAATCGTTAAAACAACAACTATCTGTTGTTCTAAAAAACACTTCTAAATTTCCAGACCTTGCTGGCGCAATAGTTGGAGCTCCAGGAAAAAACCCTTCAACAACAATCGAAGAAGAACAAAACAAAATTCCTGCTCTTGAATTTTTCGGACGCGAATTAACAAATCCAGAAATTCAAAAAACTATTGATCCGGTAATTGGTCGGGAACAAGAAATCGAACGACTCATGCAGATTCTGTGTCGTAGAACAAAAAACAACCCTTTGCTACTTGGTGCGCCTGGGGTTGGTAAAACAGCAATCGTTGAAGGATTGGCAAAAAAAATTGTTGAAGGGAACGCGCCGCCAGCGCTTCTTGATCGTAGAATTTTTTGCATTGATATGGCGCTCATGATTGCCGGAACAATGTATCGCGGAGAATTTGAAGGACGACTGCGACAAGTAATTGATGAAGTAAAAAAGAACAGTGACATTATTTTGTTTATTGATGAAGTTCATACAATCATCGGAGCAGGAGCCGCGTCAGGATCAATGGATGCCGCAAACATTTTAAAACCGGCGCTTGCTCGCGGAGAAATTAGATGTATTGGCGCGACAACTCCGGATGAGTATAAAAAACATCTTGAATCAGACAGCGCGCTTGAGCGTCGTTTCCAAACAATTTACGTTGAAGAACCATCTGTTGACGAAGCGCAAACGATTCTTCAAGGTTTGGCTCCATACTACGAAACGTTTCACAATGTGCGAATTAGTCCTGACGCTCTGATTCAAGCCGTTAAACTTTCTGCTCGGTATCTTCAAGACCGTCAACTTCCAGACAAAGCAATCGATCTGATTGACGAGGCCGCTTCAGCATCACGCTTAAACAGCGCACCATCTGCTGAATCCCAAACTCGCCGACGTTTGGAAAATGAATTGAACAGTGTTCGTGAAACAAAACGCCAAGCAGTGGTTGATGAACGATTTTTGGACGCGATTGAACTTAAAGAACGTGAGGATCACATGCGATTTGTGATTGAAACAGCAGAATCAGAAGAAGGTCAGAGTGTGGTTCCGATTGTCACAGGAAAAGATGTTGCAAAAATTATCAGCCGCATGACAGGAATTCCAATTGGGGAATTAACGGAAGAAACTTCCACAAGTGCAAAAGAAATCGAACTTCGACTTTCAGAACGCATATTTGGACAAAATCAAGTAATTACTTTTGTTGCGGGAGCGCTCGCGCGAGCAAAAACAGGAATTGTGCATCCAAAACGACCACTTGGATCGTTCCTATTTTTAGGTCCGTCTGGTGTTGGAAAAACAGAACTTGCAAAAGCGATGGCGCGAGAATTTTTCCATGATGAAAAAAACTTTGTGCGACTTGATATGTCAGAATATGCGGAAGGTTTCACTGTATCAAAGTTGATCGGCGCGCCAGCTGGTTATGTTGGGTATAAAGACCAAGCCAATCTAACAGACCGAGTTAAACAGCGACCTTATAGTGTTGTCCTGTTTGATGAAATGGAAAAAGCGCATCGTGATGTTCAAAATTTACTTCTTCAAATTCTTGAAGAAGGAGAACTCACGGATTCAACTGGACGACGAGTAAATTTCAAAAATACAATCATTGTGATGACGTCAAATATTGGAATGGAGAAATTCGCAAACAGTTCAATCGGATTTGGAGGGTCTGGCGAAGACGCGAAAACATCTTTACATCAAGACATCAGAAAAGAATTGGAGGAAAGATTCCGCCCTGAATTTGTAAACAGAATCGAAACTTTGTGTATTTTTGATTCACTTCCAAGTTCTGTTTTAACGCAAATAATTGAAAAGGAATTGAAAGAATTGGTTTTAAGAGTAAAAGAACAACAAGCGATAAGTCTTTCATTCCATACAAAACTTGCAGATCATTTATCTAAAAGTTTGGATACTCGACTTGGAGCAAGAAGTGTTCGACAAAAAATCCAAACAGAGGTGGAAACAAAGATTGCAGAGCGTATGGCTAAAAAAGATCGCCCATCGCGTTTGCATGTGGATGTAAAAAATGAGAAAATTACAGTGAAGAAAATTTAATCTTTTTCTGTTTCATGGCACTTCCCGCAATAGCCGCAACTGCTGGACGAGTAACTGCCAGTGCTGGACGCACGGCTGTTTCAGCTTCTGCAAAAAATGCGGCAACAACGCGTTCTGTTTCTCAAATGAAAAGTCAGTTTCAGCAAACACGAAACAAAACACAGGAAAATGATGAGCAACAAGATTCCGATTCTGAAGAAGCCAACGCTGTCGCAAGTCCGACACAACGGTTCAAACAAGCGATCGCATCAGCACGTAAATTCGGTTCATCTCAAACAAAAACAGAAGATGACGAAGAATCTAATGAAGAACAAGAACTAACGCAAGCGGCAATGAAAAAAGTTATTCCAAGAGGAGCGGCTTTTGTGGCAAATCACATTGCAACAGCACTTGAGCTAAGCACAGCCGGGACTGCCTTTATCATAACTTGGCTCATCCGATTTATGTCGCTTGGATGGCTAAATGTGGAAATGATTTATGGACGTTGGATTGCAAAAGGAAAAAGCAAAGCAATCCCTCCGCTTTCTTGGGCTCCAATTCCAATGCCAATTGATAAAGACGCAAAAATCCTCCAAGTGATTATTATTATGGCAGATGTATTTTGCATAGTCATGGTATTATTAGTCTTCACATTGCCGATTCTTGTGTTAACTGCTCTCTTTGACAGTATTTCATCTATCTTATAAATAGTATGTCTGAAAAAATAAAACGCATTCTTACACTAATAGGATTCGCGCTATCTGTAATAATAATTGCTTACGGCATTTATTATGCATTTTTTAAGACTAAACCGATAATCGAACCTGAAAAACAGCCGACAATAACTGAAGGAACTGGAGCGCTTCCAAGCGCGCAAGAAGGCGCGCCAAGTGTTGTTGAAGAAGGAGTGGCCGGAATTGAAGGTTTACAAACAGCTGACCAAGTTGCAAAAGGTGGTGTAACAGTTGCAACAGAACTGACGCAAGCATCGGTTTACAGCACAACTCTTTCATCAGAAGGCAGTGGAGTAAATTTTTACGATAATTCAGACGGAAAATTTTATAGCATTGATTCAACTGGAAAAGTTGTAGCACTTTCTGAACAAAAATTTCCATCAGTTGAAAAAGCGACTTGGAACAAGGATTCAAAAAAAGCAATTTTGGAATTTCCAGATGGATCAAATATCGTTTACGACTTTGATGCTGAAACTCAAGTAACACTTCCAAAACATTGGGAAGATTTTGATTTCTCGCCAACGACTGATGAACTTGCCGCGAAAAGTCTTGGGCTGGATCCTGACAACAGGTGGCTCGTACTTTCAAACTCTGACGGTTCAAACGTAAAAAGTATTCAAGCACTCGGCGACAACGAAAGTAAAGTTCAAGTGAGCTGGTCGCCGAACGATCAAGTCGTTGCTTTTTCGGACACCGCAGAAGGACAAGGAAGTTTTGACAGAAAACTGATTGTCCCGCTTGGAAAAAACCATGAAAATTTCAAAGGACTCGAAGTTGAAGGGCTTAACTTTTCTTCAAAATGGTCACCAGACGGAAAACAACTTTTGTATTCAGTTTCTGGATCATACAGTAACTATCGGCCGTTGTTGTGGATTGTGGATGGCACAAGCGCAAGCATGGGAAAAAATCGTAAAAGTCTTTCTGTGAACACTTGGGTAGAAAAATGCACGTGGACATCAAGTGACGCAATTTATTGCGCGGTTCCACGCGATCTTCCGCCAAACGCAGGATTTCAACCAGCGGCATTTAATGATCTGGCAGATTCACTTTATAAAATCGATCTAACAACAGGAACGTCATCGTTGATAGCAATTCCAGAAGGAGATAAAACAATGACAAACTTGGTTGTAACAAACGATCAATCGCTTCTTTATTACACAAACGCAATTAGCGGCCGTTTGGAATATATTAAATTAAAGTAGTAGAGCAGCAAAGTAGCAGAGGGAAGACACAGACAAATTTTAGGAATCTGTTTTTCACTTCCCGCCCCCCCCTTACTACTTACTACTCCTCTACTTTACTACTAATTCTATGAATCGCTGGCTTCCATTCATCATTATTGGTTTTTTTACAATCATAATTTTTCTTTTCTATTCTGTTTTCTTGCGCCCAGTTGATTTAGAACGACTTCAAAAAGAGCAACAAAAAATTTCAATAACAGAACCCACAGTTACGTTTGTAAACCCATCACGCGGAGCAAAAATTCCAAAAGTTACAATCATTGAGTTCGGCGATTTTGAATGCGACGCGTGTCGTGATTTAATGCCGGCTCTTGAAACCGCACTCAAAACATATCCAGATGATGTCAGACTTGTTTGGAAAGATTTGCCAAATGACTCGGCGCATGAACAAGCAATACCAGCTTCAGTAGCAGCGCATTGTGCTGACAGACAAGGCTCGTTTTGGCAATATCACGATGTGTTGTTTCAACGTCAGGGATATTTGTCAGAAGATCAATACGCGCAAATCGCGAGTGAACTAAAACTCGATACTGAAAGATTCACCGCGTGTGTTCAGGATCAAGACACACTTCCGATTGTGCAAAAAGACAAAGATGAAGGCCTCGCGCTTGGACTTGTCGCAACCCCAACAATTTTTGTTAATAAAGAAAAATTCGTGGGAGCTATTAATGTGGAAGAATTATTAAAAATCATTCAGCAAGAGCTTGTGAAACCGTAACTATGCGACGAGTTTTTTTGACATTCGTTCTGCTTTTCACTTTTCTCATGCCAACTCGCGTTTTCGCGACCTCAACTTGTTATTGTTATTTCGGAGAAAAAAACGATTGCGTGCAGACGACTATCGATGAAAACGCAATTATGGATGAATGCAATCTTGCTTGTGAAACAAAATATCAAGGCACTTTCAAAAGTATAGATTTCTCTGATGAAGCTGGCAGCGCTAATGACGTTCTTGCATTAGTAGATTGTTCTTCCGCGCATGCTGACGCAAATGAAGCAGTCACAAAACCTTTTACAGGAGGTGTTATCCCAAAATTGAACGTTGATATTCCAACAGTTACTTTCACGCCAGTTCTTCAAAAAGGTGGAAATCTGTCAATCAACTTTTTGGGAGATTATATTCAGGGAGTTTATATTTATCTTCTCACAATAGCGGCTGTTATCGCTGTTGTTTACATAATGATCGGCGGTTTGAGATGGGTACTTGCCGCAGGAGGCGCATCGAACATCGGCGAAGCAAAAAAAATGATTCAAAATGCTGTGATTGGACTTGTTTTATTGTTAAGCGTTGTTTTGATTCTTAAAACAGTGAACCCTCAACTCGTAACATTTGATCCGTTTACACTTGAACGGATACAGGAGACCACAATTGATGAAGCACAGCATGCGGAAAGTAACGCTGTTGAAGAACCAAGCGAACCAGCTCCAACACCGACTCCTGTACCGTCTCCGGCACCTGCACCAGAACCAGTTCCTGCACCAGCACCGACCCCATCTGCAGAAGAAGGAAAAAAAGTCACTCTCCCGTATTCAGATGGTGGAAGATTAAAAATGGAATATGTTCAATTACCTCTTGATGCTGGAGATGAATATATTACTCCGCCACGCGTCTGTACAATTCCAGTTCCGTCTGAACCAGTTTCATTAAGCGGTGTTGATATAGATACAAAATTTCTTGGTAATTTAGACTGTAACGTATCGTCGCAAACAAAAAATAAAAAACGTCCTGATAGTCAGATTCAAATGGTTGTTCTTCATCAAGGCTTCAAAAGCGATGGCGGTCAAAACGGAAGTATGTGGTTTCAAGACTATAATTATGGAAAAATTGTTGCATGTAAAACAAGCAAGTCCGGTGTTTTCAATTACAAAGCTTGTCAACGAAACGGACAAAAACTTGTAGTTCAACCAACCAAGAATCAAACACCAGTTTCTAGTCATTTTGCTGTTACTTTAGGCGGAACTATCTATCAATTAACTGATGTTGGTCATGTGACGAATAACTGCGGAGGTTGTGGCACAAACAAAACAGGAATTGGAATAGACCTCCAATACAACATAGAAAATGGAAAAAATGTTTATTCAGAAGCACAATACAAAAGCGTTGCAAAACTAATCAAAGGCCTAAGTGAGAAATATAAATTTCAAATAAATGACGAAACAGTTAAAGCTCATTGTGAGGTTGGAAAACACACGGATCCGCCAGATTACGATCTCACTAAACTTGGAAAACTAATGGACGTAACTCTTGATATTGCCGCACACAGCGATTCACAGTGCAGCTGGATCGCGTCTTGATTTATGTTTGTTTGTACTCATTGCGACACACAGGTACAAAAATGGGCTGGAAGATGTTTTGAATGTCAGAAATGGGGAACGCTTGTTGAGCAAGAAATAACAACTAAAAAATCCTCAACTGTCTCAAACGCTCGCGCAAAAGAATCAAAAAAACTATCTGAACTGTCAGGACAAAACGAACACTCGCGAATCCAAACACTTGAACCGGAAATAGACCGAGTGTTAGGAGGAGGGATCGTGAAAGGCTCTATTGTTCTTTTGTCTGGAGAACCTGGAATTGGAAAGTCAACGCTTGTCGCTGAAATCGCAAAACGTTTTGTTGAACAAGGAAATCCTGTCCTGTATATCTCCGGTGAAGAGTCAGCACCGCAACTCAAAACAAGATTCGATCGTTTGAACACAAAATTAGATCAACTTTTTTTTCTTGAAGCTAGTTCAGTTGAATCAATCGTTCAAACAATCGAAAAAGAAAAACCAAGTATTGTTGTGATCGATTCAATTCAAACTTTATTTTCAGATGGAATCGACAGCACTGCAGGAAGCCCGACAACAGTACGTTACGCGACTTCTGTTTTACTTGAACTTGCCAAACGAACTCATGTTTCGATATTTCTCATAGGCCAAGTCACAAAAGATGGAATGGTTGCTGGACCAAAAACTCTTGAGCATTTAGTTGATGTTGTTTTGTCGCTTGATGGAAATTCATCGCATTCTTATCGTTGGCTTTCGTGTTCTAAAAATCGTTTTGGCGCAACAGACGAGGTTGGCGTATTTGAAATGACACCAAGAGGCCTTGAACCGGTTACAAATCCATCAGCAAAATTTCTCGAAGAACGAGTCGCTGTGCCGGGCTCTGTAATTGCCGCGACTGTTGAAGGATCACGCGTGTTTTTGGTTGAAATCCAGGCGCTTGTTGAAAAAACCGCTTATGGAATTCCTGTTCGTCGCGCGTCTGGATTTGATCAAAATCGTTTACAAATGCTTATTGCGATTCTTTCAAAGCGAGCAGGACTAAAACTCGGAGAGCAAGATATCTACGTCAATGTGATCGGTGGAATGAAAGTAACAGAGCCAGCGATCGATCTTGCTGTTTGTGCCGCGATAGCAAGTGCATCAAAAAATATTGCGTTTGAAGAAGCCACGGTTTTCTTCGGTGAAGTCGGACTAGGTGGAGAAGTCAGACGTGTAACATCATCGGAAAAACGCAGTGCTGAATCAAAGCGTCTAGGAATCAAAAAAATCTTTGGACCGGAAACCGGAAACGTAAATAAAATTTCAAATCTATTCTAAGTGAGCGGCTTCAAACGTTGAACGAATTTTTTCTCGAATGAGTGGATATTTTTCAAGCTCTGGATCTTCGTTGAGCACTTTTGTTGTCCAATCAAATGCCGTTTTCATTATTTCAACGTCAGCCGGTGTTGCAAATTGAAAATCAGGAAAACCTGATTGAGCGTTTCCAAATATATTTCCCGCTCCGCGAAGTTCAAGATCTTTTTCTGCAAGTTCAAATCCGTTTTGCGTCTTTTCAAGAGTTCTCAATCGCTCAAGAGCGGTCTCACTCGCATCATCTGATAACAGATAACAATACGAAACAAGATCACTTCTTCCAACCCTTCCACGAAGTTGATGCAGTTGAGCCAAACCAAACCGTTCCGCTCCAAATATCACCATAACAGTCGCGTTTGGAACATCCACTCCAACTTCAACAACAGTTGTTGAAACAAGGACATCTGTTTTTCCGTCTTTGAATTTTTGTATGGCTTCCTGTTTTTCATCAGACTTTAGTCTTCCATGCAGAACTCCAACTTTGAATTCTTTAAGCGGACCTTTTTTAAGTTGCTCGCTAACATCAGTAACGCTTTTCGCGCCTTGTTTATCTGATGGATCAATAAGCGGGCAAACAACGTAAACCTGTTGTCCTTTTGCAATTTGGTCTTTCACATGTTGCCACATTCCAGCGCGATGATTCGCTGAAACGATCGCAGTTCCAATCGGTTTTCGGCCTTTTGGAAGTTGTGAAATTACAGAAATGTCCAAATCCCCACAAACAGTAAGGGCTAATGAACGTGGAATCGGTGTAGCTGTCATTGAAAGCAAATGCGCGGAAATTTCTCTTCCATTTTCAAGCAGTGCGTGACGTTGCGCAACACCAAAACGGTGTTGCTCATCCACAATGACAAATGCAAGATTTGGAATTTCAACCATCTCTTCAAGTAAAGCGTGCGTACCAACGACACAACGAATATCGCTATTTTTCAACTTTTGCAAAAGTTCATCTTTATTCACATCTTCATCACCAATTCGTTTTTGTGAACGTGTAAAAAGAGCGACACTATGAGGTGATAGAAACATGTTAAAAACTGCTCGTTGTTGCGCGGCAAGAATTTCTGTTGGCGCAAGATATACAACAGCGAGTCCATTTGAGAGAACACTGTTTGCGGCCATTGCCGCAACAACAGTTTTTCCAGAACCAACGTCCCCCTGAAGCAAACGATTCATTGGATTTTGTTTTGCCAAATCCTGAACTATTTCCCAAGCGGTTTTGCGTTGCGCAGAAGTCAGTTCGAACGGCAGTTGAGCAACAAATGTCTTCAAGACTTTTTCATCAATTGGAATCACATGAGACCTGCGTTTTTGTCGATCTTGCCTAGAACGCGCAAATAAAAGTTGATGTAAAAAAAGCTCGTCAAACTTTAGTCGCTCGATCGCTTTGGTCAAATCTTTTTGATTTTCCGGGAAATGCACGTTTCGAATCGCTTGCGACAAATCTGTGTAATCCGCTTTTCTTCTAATAGATTCTGGGACCCAATCAACAAGCTCGTTTGTAGCAGACAGAGCGCTATTGATTGCCGTGCGCAAGCGCTTCATTGTGAGCGAACCAGACAAACCATAAACAGGAACGATCCTGCCTGTATGAACTCGTTTTCCTTCTGGCTCAAACACAGGATTCATTAGCGCTTTTCCAAATCGAAAATCAATTCTTCCAGAAAATGAAAGCTTCATGCCGGGACGGAGTGTTTCGGTTAGATATTTTTGATTGAACCAAATGATTGGAAGTGATCCTGTTTCGTCCTCAATAACCGCGTCAACAATTGTCATTCGACGACCTTTTGCTTGACGAGAATCAATCGAAACAATAGAACCAATCACTGTCACAGTCTCTCCAACTTTTACTTCGGCTATTGGTTTGATGTTTGAAAAATCGTCATAACGAAACGGAACATAAAACAAAAGATCATAAACAGAGAAAATGCCCATGTTTTTGAGATCTTTGACTGCTTTCCCGCCAATGCCTGGAAGTTCAGAAACGGAAGAATTGAGATGATGTGCCATAACAAACTCATCTTATCAACAAAGTCAAAAACAAAAAACACGTCTTTGCGTGTTCTGTGGTGCGCTCGACAGGGTTCGCTCGGCGAGGATAGCGAGCAAAGAATAAAACAAGGTTTGATTCCTTCAAGCGACACAGCCGTCCTGTCAGGTCGTTAGACATGACAACACCTGTGTCCTACAGCTCCGCAAGCTGTCGCTCTATCACGAGACGGAGCGAGAGAAACAAAAATGTCCATTCGTGTGTTTCTGGTGCACCCGACAGGGTTCGAACCTGTGGCCTACAGCTCCGCAAGCTGTCGCTCTATCCAGCTGAGCTACGGGTGCGAGTTAAAAACAAACGAATGAACATTTTTGTTTCCGAGCGAGGCGACGTGATCTGATTCAATCAGATCCAGCTGAGCTACGAGCGCAAAAGCTCACAATTTATACATTCGACGGGCTATATCTGTCAACCGTTCTTCCTTTCGATTTAAATTTTCTGCGCAAAACGGCAATAATGACGAACGAACTTGGTTTGGATCTATTTCTTCAAGAGGAACAGAAAGCATTGGATGCCACCTGTTTTGAAAATCAACGTACAAAATCTTTGTAACTGGCGGATCGTAAATAATCGAAAAATCGCGAATCGCATCAAAATCATAATATGTATCATCAATCAAAACCCCTGTTGATGTGATCACAACTGGTATACGATCCGGCTCTTTGAAACTTGAAATAAGCATTATCACTCCGACCATTAAAATAATAACAGCAAACAAAAAGTTGGCTGTCGCAATAGCATACACAATTAGTACTACACCAATAATTATGGCAACGACATACCAAGTCCTAGAACGTTCATGTTGCGGATATTCATCCACTTCCCATTCAAGAATTGGTTCACCTATATCAATAGATACTTCTGTTTGTGATGATAGATTTTGTTCTTCCATACAACTGGAATTTTAACATGATCCTTGATTATTCTCAAAGGATCACGTATCCTGCTGACGTCTGGAGAGGTACCCAAGAGGCTGAAGGGGGGAGATTGCTAATCTCCTAGGTCGGCGTTAAAACCGGCGCGAGGGTTCAAATCCCTCCCTCTCCGCCAGTTCAATGAAGCCAACTGCTTGGCTTTGTTGAACTGGACACAGGTAGAAAGGAGGAATTTGAACGCCGGAGCCATATGCCACCGACTCTGACAGGAGGCGGCATGGCGAGGTGGTGGCCAGACCATCGAGGCGGAAGCCGAGATGAGTCAAGGCCAAATCCCTCCCTCTCCGCCAGTTCAATGAAGCCAACTGCTTGGCTTTGTTGAACTGGACACAGAGTATAAATGGGTAGATGTTCACAATTAAAACATGGAGGGGTGCTCCGAATGGTAAGGAACCAGTCTTGAAAACTGGCGCCCGAAAGGGCTTGCAGGTTCGAGTCCTGTCCCCTCCGCCAAATTGTACTTTCAACGAAAATAAAACGCGTCCAGCGTTTTTTTGTTACAAATTCCCCTTCGCGATTACCAGCCCCCAAACGCGCTTCACACCATTATCTTTCAAACATCGAGCGGCCGCGTCCATTGTGGCGCCAGATGTAAACACGTCATCACACAACACAACTTCTTCTGGAATTTCAATTGCTTGTGGGTTAATACAAAACAATCCATCGAGCTCGCCGAGTTTTCTTACTTCATGAGATTTTTGCGCTTGTGAAGCAGTCTGACGAGTGCGGACAAGCAAATCAAAAACTGGTTGATTATAAATCTGTCCACACCAATCAGCTAAGACTCCTGCTTGATCAAAACCACGCGCGCGACATTTGAAACGATGCAAAGGAACCGGCGCAAAAACTGGTTGTGAAAATGGAGGTTGAAGCGCTGGCGCGGCTCGAACAATCCATCGAAACAAAATATCATTGACTGTCTTGTCGCCAATATATTTCCATTGATTGATTGCTTCGCGCACGACAGGATTTCCATAATGCACGAACACTGACAACCCATCCAAAAAACTTTCACCTTTACAATCAACGCAAACAAACTGAAGCGAACCTTTTCCGCAAAACGGACAACCAAATCGAACTGGTGCTGGCCACCAATTTATCGAGCACGTTAAACACCAAAGGGTGCCCTCTGCGTGACACCCTAAACAAAATCTCGGGAATAAAGAATCTATTGCCAATTTGCTGATGAGACTTTCCATACACCTTCAAGCCTAACAAGTTCAAGCAAGATTTCTTGATTTTCAACACTTACATTTTGTGGAGAATCTTTTGCGATTTCTCTTTGCGTGTTCAGTCGAATTGTCGCAAACCCTTTTGCTTCATCCATTTTTTCTACGGTCACTGTCAGAACTTTTGTTGTCACACCATAGTAGGTTTCAGGAAGAATGGACTTCGCGATAAAATTTTTCGTTTCTTCCGCAAAAGTATCAGTCATGAGCGGAAGCACATCAATCAAATTCTGAAAATTAGCTTCGTTTGAATAACTTCCATAACGCTCAACAAACATTTTCGCGACAGATGTTACACCAGCGGCCAGATTGCGCGTGTCTTGTTCTTGTTTGAGTTGTTGTTCTTTGAGAGTCGACACTATTTCTGTTTCATCAATTTGAGAAGTTTCAACTTCTTTTCCAACTTCTGGTGATTTTTCTGATCTAAACAAAAACCACAAGAGCCACAAAATCAACAACAAGAGAACAAGTGCAATCAAACCAATAACTGTAAAACGCATTTTTCGTGTTGTCATAATTCTTTAGCTTCTTTTTCAATATCAAATTTCTCTGCTCCTTCTTTCTCAACTTCTTCCTTTACTTCCGACTTCTCCTTCTTCTCTGCTTCCTCAAATTCTTTCTTTGCACGTTCTATATCAATTAATTGCTGTGGACTTGTTGTG
This sequence comes from bacterium, assembly GCA_020057555.1. Classification (GTDB taxonomy): domain Bacteria; phylum Patescibacteriota; class Patescibacteriia; order UBA9934; family GWF2-40-263; genus JACQXU01. The sequence continues at coordinate 25,122 of JAGVFR010000010.1, forward strand.
ACAAGCTGATCTTCTGTATAAGAAGCTACAACTTTGATTGCCGCGTGCTTCTGTCCAGCAAAGAAAATTCCTTCTCCAACACCAGATTCCAGCAAAAGATATTTTTCTCCATCCGTAAGATTGAATGTTTTTTGAATGAGATCAATTGCTGATGGTGATTGTTTTAACAAAAGTTGCAAAGCGGAGTTAGTTACAATTGCTTGTCCATATGGTGAACGCAAAAAGTCGTTCACATCTTGAGTAATGGTCGTAACTCCAAGCCAATACTTTCGCGCACGTTTTACCAAAGCAAAAATAAATTTTGCCGAGTCGTCGTTTCCCATCAGCCACCATGCTTCATCAATAACTAGAATTCTTTTCTTACGTTCACTTCGCGTAACATTCCAAATATAATTTATAATTGTGTAAATACCAACAGGTCGTAATTCATCTTCAAGATCTCGAACAGAAAACACAACAAGTTGATTTTTCATTTCAACTGTTGTTGGTGAATTAAGCAAACCTGAAAATGTTCCGTCAGTATATTTTTCCAAACGCGCGACAATCGCTTCCGCGCCTTCCATTCCCTCAAGCACATCTTGAAAATCCTGCATGATCGGCGCTTCGATTTCAGCAAGCGATGTGAGATCGGGTGTGATATCTTTTTTCGCGTATGTTTCAATAAGAGCGCGATCAAGAATAGAATCTTCCTCTGGCGTAAATCCCAATTTCCCTTCCTCACCGATCGGTGTGCCAATCATGATTCGCAACAGCCCCTTGAGAGTTATAACCGCGCTTCGAATAATATCATCAACTTTTGTTCCCTCTCCAACCGCTCGCGGTAAATCAAACGGATTCACTTTCGCATCAGACGCAAGTGAAACATTGATGTATGTTCCACCAACTGCATCTGACAAATGTTTATATTCCATTTCAGGATCAATCACAATCACATCCGTTCCCATCATGAGAGATCGTAAAATCTCAAGCTTAACAGTGTATGATTTTCCAGCTCCGGAACTTGCAAACACAACTGCGTTTGCGTTTTGCAAACTAAAACGATCAAACAAAATCAAAGAATTATTGTGACGATTGATTCCATAAAGAATTCCATTGTCTGATGTGAGATCCGAACTGATGAACGGAAAAGAAGCCGCGATCGGCGACGTGTTCATGTTATACGTAATCATGAGCTCGTCATTTCCAAGTGGAATTGTTGAATTGAAACCTTGTTCAGCCTGATAAAATCCAGCTTTTGTATAAATAAGCTTGCTTCCAAATAATGATTCAACCTCTGAACTAAAACGATCAAGTTCCTCTTCGCTCTTCGCGTAAATTGTGACGTAAAAAGCAAATTGAAAAAAGTGTTCAATTCCTTGAGTGATCGCGTCACGCAGAGCTTCAATGTCACGCAAAGCAGTTTCAGAAAGAGGATCGCGAGGAGCGCCTCTTTCAGCGTCACCATAAACTTTTGCTTCAAGCACACCGACTTTTTTCTGAAGTTGCTTGAGAATTATATTCGCCTTCAATGGATAGAAAAACATTCCAACATCAAATGTTTTGTTGAGATTGATAAGCGTTGCTGACCAACCAAGTCCGATATGTCGTGGATATGTAATAACGAAAATCGTGCGCACAAAAACTCCGGACAAAAGTAGTGATCGTGGTCGAACCTCAAACGCCGCTGGTGAAATTATGTCTTTTACAGTTACAACTCCTTTATGATAAATCCGCTCCTCTTCAAGAAGTTCGCGCTCTTTCTTTAACTTCACTTCCTCTGGTTTGATCTTTTGTTCTTTTGAAGGAGGAGGTGCTGGTAAAGATTCTTTGATTTTTCCAATTTCAATCGCCATAAATTTACGAAGCTTCAACTCGAATTTCATCCAAACTTGTTAGTTTCTCTTCCTCAAACAAATCAGGATTATAAACATTATAATATAGTTCAATCAGACTTTGTGTATCTAAACGGACGGACGCAAGCCCCATGCTATTCAGCTCACCCTGAACAACATCAACTCTACGCATCAGTTGTTCAAGACGATCAGCAAGCTGTTTTTCATTCAATTTCGCTGATGCGGCCGGCGACAAAGATTCAGACAAGCGAGTCCAAAAATTTTTTCTCTTGTTTGATAAAGGATCATAAGGCAGAACAACATAAAAACGTTTTTGCATTATCTGTCCAAGTTCTACAAGTTCACCAACGAACGTTCTGTAATCAGAAATTTGAGCTCGTAACAAATCATTTTCTGATTTTTGTTCCTGTTCTTTAAGTGCGTTCATATACGCATCAATATTCATTCGACGAGACTGAATAACAATCTGAATTGGAAATTCAAGACTGTTCAAAAACGACATGTACGCTTGAATGATCGCTTCTTGTTCATCTTCAGACTTGAGCGCAAAATTTATACTTGAAACAAGCAAAACCGCCCGCACGGTTCCATCTTTAAGCATCACCATGTCATCGCGAATCTCGGCAATATCAAGATAACTCACTGTGTTTGGACCTGGCTTTGGTTTGGCAAGTTTTTTAGATTGCATACGCTATTCTTCTGGTTTATAAATTCCACCCGTATTTACAACAAGTGACAATTCGTTCAGACGCGAAACAGAAATTGGCTCTTTGCGCGGCTGAACCTTTGGTAATTCTGGAGGAGCCTGTTTCATATAAATCTTTAGCTCCGAATCTGTATACACTTTATACCAAACTCGTAATTTTGGCTTCTTGAATGTCTGGATAATATTGAGAATAAAAAAATGGAAAACTTGGCCGTTAACTTTTGCAAATGCAAGTGTTCCAGCAATTATTACAATCGGAACTCCGACAAGCAAAAATGCAACAAACGACAAAAGTTTGAAAAGCCCAAATTCAAGCAGTCCGGCAATCATGAGAATAATAAATTGACGCGCCGTAATTGGGCCGAAAATTTGATCTTCCGCGTCAATAAATTGTGGAACTACGAATTGGTTTGGCACATCAGTATTTTATCAAAAACGAATCTCGGAGTTTAACTTCATAAGAGCATCATACTCACCGCGTTTTAAATTTCCAAGCATTGCATCTATCCCCTTTCCAGTCACCAATGCTTGTTGCGTAACAACAGTACATTGTTTAAACAATGGTGATGCTCTAAATGATTGAAGACCTTGAACGAATTTCTCATACCCCTGCTCCTCCAGCAGATCGAGCATGTCTTTTATTCTTTGAACTGCTTGAATTGGATCTTGGGATAATCTTCGAAAACGTTCTAAATCAATTGAACGGAGTTCGTCAGATGGACCTGCGAGGCGGCGCGTAAACTGAACATCTTGAACAAATGGTTTTGAGTTTTGAGTTTTGGTTTGTGCTTGTGGAATTATTTTTTCAACAGCTTGTTTAACTTTTTGTGTATCAATTCTTGAAGCTTGTTGTTCTAAATGATGTTGAATCGAGGTCGCGACTGTTGCGCGCGAAAGTGCAGGAGCAGAAGGAGACATTGATTCAGTTGGAACTTTCCCAGTAACCGCGGCATATCGTTTGTCAAACAGTTGAGATTCTTTTTGTCTCATCTGTTCTCGCTCAACTTCTTTTTGTTGTTTTTGTATTTGTTGATTTTTTTGTTCATCGTCGAAAATTTTTCGTTTACTTCCGCGAAAAACTTCGACATTTTGTTCAATAGTCTTCACAAATTTTTCTAACTCTTCACCTGTAACTCCGAGTCCGCCTTTTTCAACTGATCGTTCTAACATTGCGCGAGTTTCGTTTATTCCACGAATTTCGCGAACGCGCGTAGCTACAATTTCTCGACAGCGACCCATTAAGCTCTGATTTTTCATCACGCTAGAAATTTGAAGACAAATCTGCGATACGACTTCTTCAATTGAATTTGATGAAGACTGAATAATTGCTTGGTGAGGATTCAATGCTTTTACGCGATTGCTAAGACCGGGAATTTTATCCATTATCGGCGTAAAAACGTTAACAGAAACTTCAGACAATAAACCAAGAATTTTTTCTTCTGTTAAACCAAGATGTTCCTTCAAGTTTTTCTTAAATTGATCTTCAGAGTAGACTCCTGAAACAAACCTGAAAATCTCAGCGCCAAGAATTGAGGTCTGATCAATGTTCAACCCAAATTCAGTCGCAATTTTCTGTTCCTCTTCAATCTCTTCGTTTGAAAGAAAATATTCTGTTGCTTCTTGCGAAAGCGGTTGGGTGATTTTTGAAATGTTTGTTTGCTCTGTCATGGACATCTTTATGCTTGCTTACTACGTTCGCTCACTAATTTCCTAACTTCTTTTGCCGCGATTCGAATTTTTGCAGTTTCTTGTTCAAGTTGGTTCATTTTATCTCCCAATTCTTTAACTTCAATAATTGACGCTGGATTCACTGCAGCATTTTCGCTTAGCTTATCTTGAAACTGTTTTCCGACTTGCGTCTTTTTCACTTCCAAATCTTCAATCTGTTTTCTAATAGGTCTTTGCTCTTCTAGAGTTGCCTTACCAGCTGTGGCAGATAAATCCTGATCAAGAGCTTGCATCTGATCATCAATGTTTGCCATCTCACCTGACAGACGATCAAGCGCCGCTTGTCCTTCTGAATCAAGTTTCGCGCGTGCCTGACTCAATTTGTTGTTGTATTGTGAAACAGCATTTTCAAGTTCAATATTTTTATTTCTATGTTGTTCCCATAATTGAACTTCTGCGTTTTCAATTCTAGGCGTTTCAGCGTTTGCAAAATTCGCTCGAACAAAATCAGCAGGATTTTTTTCACGCCAAACAGGAGGAACACGACCGAATTTTCCTTCTTCACCTGACACACTACCTGTGTCAGAAGCTTCTTTGTGTTGAATATCAATATTTTCTATCATTCTTTGAGTTCCAACAGTTGATTTTTTACTAATCTGTTCTTCCATCAGCTTAAATTGAAGTTTATCCTTGATTGCATCTAATGTTTGTTTTGCATGGAATCTTTCTTCATTCTTTTGTTCCAATGTTTGACCTTTCCTTAGGGGTTTCTCGTATTCTTCCTTTACTACTGAAACGATTGCGTTTACTCGTTTCATGTCGCCTTCTTCAATTGCAAGACTTGCGGCGCGCTGTGCTGAATCAGACCCACGACCAACAACGCCTTCTGAAGAAAGCAAACGCAAATCCGCATCACTAACTGGAGCAGATTGTCCTTCCCAAGCTTTTCTTTTGTCCTCACCAAAATGTCCTTGCGCAATAGCTTCGGCCGCTGACATTGTTCTTTCAACATTCTTTTTCCTTTTTTTCATCTTTCCGTCTTTCCCAACAACTTCTTCCTCTTCTTGAACATCAACTTTAACTTCCATGCCTGCCATTTTTTCCCGAACTTTTTTGTCAAACAAGGCGCTTGAATCTAAACCTTCAATATCAGCTTTATCCTTTAACAAATCAGACGCGCCAGTCATGCTGGCGTATTTCATTTTAAACTTTTTGAGTTGATCTGTTGTTTTGGCATCACCTTGAAAATCCGATTCCATTGTAGCCCCATACTTTTCCCAAAGTTTGTTCAAACTTCCGGATTTCACCAATTCTTTTTGCATTTCTTCATCGCCAAGAGCTTCCTTAAACAATGCTTGAGCTTCGTGTTTGCCGCCTACTGTTTTAGCACCGCTCTGTGCAAATCTTTCTAACTGGCTAAGTTTGGTTGCTTTTGAATCGTCTTTATATTTTTCTCCAGCTTTCGCGATTTCTGCGTGACGCTCACCAAGAAGTGCTTGCGCGTTACGTGAAGCAGTCACTCCAAGTGTTTTACCTAAAACTCCTGTTCCAGCCGCACCAGCGACTTTTTGCCATGCGCGCGCACGGCCTCGTTGTGTGAGCAGTCCTGCAACAGGCTTACTCTCTAACCTTCCACCTACCTCTCTTGCGCCAAAACGTCCAACAGCTCGAGTACCGGCCCCAACCTTTCTTCCTGTCCACCCAACACCTTTCATTACTCCGCCTTTTGCAACTCCAAGCATGGCTGGCCCAGCAGCCACAGCTTTTCCAAGCTGTGCACCGATAAACTTTGCTTTTGATGCTGAACAAAACTTTTGCGCTGTGTCCATTCCAACCATAATCATTGCAGAACCAACAACAAGACTCATGAAACTTTGCAGTTCAAAAATTTTCGTCAAAAAGCTAGCTGAATTGCCCAAATCAACTGTGCCAGTATCAAAACCTTGAGCTGTTGATCCGGCTCCGGCAACAGCAAGCGCAAGCCATAAGAAAAAGGTGATAATTGGACCAATCGCAACTAGACACTTAAAATTTGTCCACCAATCCGAATACGCGCTCGATCCAAGAATTGGAGCTCCACCAACAAACCACGCAAGCGGCGCAAGAACAATCGCAACCCACAAAGCAACAATTCGATACAATAAAATTCCAAACATTAAAAGTAAAATCGTGAGAATCCATGCAAGAATAAAAACAGCAGCAATACTTGCAAACGCAAGTCCCCATGATTCAACTCCTTGTCCTCCAGATTGGAAGGCAGATGCACCGCCTGAAAACGCGGAAATTTTATTAAGACCAAAAAGCTGGATTATATTTCCTGCCGCAATTTCGCTTAAAGCATTTGCAAACGTAAGCATGACAACTTGTCCAAAATCAATCATGAGTCCTGCAAGGGTTTTGGAAAAATTTATGAGAATTGCAAATATCATCAGACGCGGAACTTGAGACTGCCATTTAAATTTACTACTACCAAAAATAGTTCCAAACGCGATAACGATAAGAACGATCACGAAAAACATGTTCACTGTGTCGCGCATAAGCGCCCAACCATATACAACAACAGGAGCATTGGAAAAATCATTGTAAAGCATGACCGGAATCAGATATTCAATAACCGTAACTATAAGTCCAGCCAATAAACCGGCAAAAAGATTACCAACACTTGCAATTAAGTTCGCAATATCATCTCCTGATGGAATCGGCCACGCTAGCGCTGGTTTAACAAATGAAAAAATTCCCATTGAAATCACAAATATCAAAAAACCAACGCGTCCATATTTACGCGCTGAAAATTTTTCGTATCGCGCCCGAAGCCACAAAAGAGCCGCTGTTACACGTGAGTGCGACGGTTGCATAACTTACGTAATTATAACAGAAAAACAAAAGAAAAACCTGTGCGTTTGTGCACAGGCAAGAAAGTTCTAAGGACTACATTCAACTGCAGTCCCGATTTTGAGCAAAGCCGAACATCCTGAAGCTGGACCGTCAGTCGCAGACCATGTTGTTAGATCTGCTTTTGTGTAAACGACGCCTTTGTATTCGATCACAATACTTGCGTCTGGATCAAGACTCGCGGTTGAATCGTTTCCAGCGCAAAGCCAGGCATAGGCAGGACTGCCTTCGCTTACGTTTAGCCTGAAACCACAGACCCCTTCTGGAACTTGATCGAATGACATGGACACATCGTTGTCCGAATCGAACGCGGATTTGTCCCACCATCCACCAAGCACAGATTTGTTACTGTACATTTGAACGTTGAGCATCCGATCTGCCGAATTTGGATAGCTTACGGTGAAAGAGGCAGATGTTTTGTCAGGAGATTCCTCGACTCGCTGACGCTCGCTCGGGATGACAGGTGAATATGCTTCCTCCTGCTGTTCCTCTGCTTCAGCCTCTTCGTCATCCTCCTGAAACCCAGCCATCTCAAACTCACCAGAGTTGTCCTGATCAGAAGGTGGTTCGTACTTAGCCACAAACATGGAATGGCCACACGTCTCCACTATCTCACTTGAAATGCAGTACATGCCGCTAACACAACCGCCGACAAATGGTTGAACGGACTTTATCACACCGTTTTCAACCTCAATGATCGGTCGCTGTCCGAAATTCATCTTAAGAAATGTTTTCCAATCCTTGATTGGCATTGCCGCGTTTTGAGCCGCAACATACACATCACTCTTGGAATACTCCTTCAAAAGTGTGCCATTGCGGAATTGAGCTTTTCCGCTTATCTCTCCCCATTGAGAAAGATACGGATCCCACCACGCAACTTTTGGCGGCGGATTTGCGGCCGTGTAGGACAATCCCCAGGATCGAAGCACTGATTCCCATCCAACATCGTTCACTTTGATTCGATATCGATCCCACTGGTTTGGCGCTCCGACAACAAGCCAAAGTGTTCCGATCGGATCTCGAAATGCCGCGACAAGTCCTTTTTCACTGAACGGAATGCCCATCTGATAGCATTCGAGTTCTTCATCAGAGATCATAACGAGATTTGAGAAATCATACACATGGCTCCAGAACACTTCCTCATTTTTGAACCAACGCAGTTCGCCATCTTCAATCAGGTAAACCTTTGCGTCTTGCGCGGTCTTAACGATTGTTCCATTTGGATGTCCAAACGCAACCGGAAGCGCTGACTGATAGTACTTCCCAACAGGTTCATAATCTCCTTTCTGGCCAGTTCCAAGCCCACACACAAACTGTCCGCTCGTGAGTGTCTTTTCTTCGCCGTAAGAATCGGAAATGATGTAAGTCGTGGAAATCGACTCGCCGTTTTCCGCCGGAAGCCTTGCATCTCCTTTGTGAAGACCGATGTGCACATGGTCACCGGTGCACAATCCAGTGCAACCCTCGATACCGATAAGTTGTCCAGCAGTTACTTCACATCCGTCGCACGCAAGAATCTCATCCAAGTGCGCGATGACAACGTAGTAACCATCTCCGATGTCAATGCAAATGTGATTTCCAAACCCGCTTCCGGTTTCAGCTTCAGTGTGAACATGCACGATTCCGGAAACTGGCGCGTACATTTCTTCACGTTCTGAGTTTGAAGTGTCGAAATCAAGGTCGTAACGCGTGCAATTTTGTTTGTGGCTATAGTCTCCAGAAACTCCTTGCGTGCACAAAAGCAGAACGCCCTTTGGAAACGGCATTTGCAACTCGGTGTAGCTACCGCCACCTTTGTTGGAATCGTGGTTGAATGGTTCGACAGGATCTGCGGCCGACTCATCGTCCACTTTCATCTCGTCATAAGATGACTTGTTGATTGTTGGCTTTGCGCCAACGCGTTGGAAACATCCACCTAGAACAAACACGATCAGAACCGGCAGAAACATTCTGCTCTGGAACTTGGTGAACATGATTCACCTCTTTCTAGAAGCGTCAACCGCCTCGTTCAGCGCGCGAGGCCTTCGCGCACCTACTCGAGTTGGTTGACATTGCAGCGCCTCCTATTCACTGCGTTGTCAATCAAGAAAGATCGAAAATCCGTATTGTCGATTCCTGAAACGTCTGCAATCTATATTACAGTCCCGTTTCGTTCGTCGATCAGAACAGAAATTTTTGACGATCTATCATCATAAAACCAAACATTTTGATGTCTGTCAACCAATTTTTTGCTAAAATAAGCTAAAATTTCTGTCATGTCAAATCAACATAACAAAATAAAACAAACAAAAAAAGGCGAAGGTTAGTTAAAATTTCCTTTCGCCAAGTTTATTTCATCTTGATGTGTATAACATTTGGAGATTCCTCAAAACTAGCGACCTTTCGACTTACGGGGACCCCACAAATATCTCACCGAAATTTTCATTACGCCTCGACATTTGTTTCCCCGTGCGTCAAAATCTCATCTAGTTTTGAGAAATCTCATCCTTTCCCATAAACTGTTGCAACACTTTTGGAACAACAACGCTTCCGTCTTCTTGTTGATAATTTTCCAAAATCGCAATTAATGTTCTCCCAATCGCAAACGCAGTTCCGTTCAATGCATGAGCACATTCGTTTTTCCCTTTTCGACGAACTCTGATATTCAACCGACGCGTTTGAAAATCAGTTGTGTTTGATGTTGAGTGAGTTTCACGATATGCGTTTTGCGATGGCATCCATGTTTCAATATCATATGTTCGAGCTGATGGGGTTCCAGTATCGCCGGAACACAATTTCATTACACGATATGGAAGTCCAAGACCTTGCATTAAACGTTCTTCAATTGAAAGTAAAAGCTCATGCTCCTCGTCCGATCGTTCTGGTGTTGTAAAACTAAACATCTCGATTTTGTCGAATTGATGAACCCGCAAAATTCCACGAGTATCTTTTCCATAACTTCCTGCTTCGCGGCGATAGCACGGCGAAAAACCCGCGTATCGAAGCGGCAACTGTTCTTCATCTAATATTTCATTCATGTGCATTGGTCCAAGCGCTTGTTCTGATGTTCCGATCAAAACCATTGGATCATTTTTCAAATGATAAATTTCCTCCTCCCCACCATGTTGCAAATACCCCATTGCTGACATTGCTTCAATCGCAATTAGATGCGGTGGAATAACTGGGATAAATTTTTCTTTAAGAAGTTCAGAAAGCGCATATTGAATTAAAGCAAACTCTAACAAAACAGCATCGCCTTTTAAATAAACAAACCGCGCGCCGGAAACTTTCGCGGCTCGCTCAACATCAATGATTCCAAGTTTTTCACCAAGTTCAAGATGGTCTTTTGGTGTGAATGAAAATTTTGTTGGTTCACCAAACACTCGAACTTGTTCATTTTTTGATTCATCGGTGCCAGTTGGAACATCATCTCGCAAAATGTTTGGGTATTTGAAAAGCTCGGCACTTAGCAAAGACTCGGCTTGAGCGAGTTTTTCTTCCCACTCTTTTGTCTTCTCTTTGATCTGTTTGCCTTGCTCAATTATTGCCGGACGATCTTCTGTTGATGCTGTTGAAACTGTTTTAGAGAGTTCATTCGCTTTTGTGCGAAGTTCCTGAACCTGTTCCAAACTTTCGGCTCGGTCTTTTGCGTGTTTTACCGCAAACGAAACATCTATTTCCTTTCCACGACGGGCATTATTTTCAGCCACTTTGTCTGGCTGTTCCAAAAGATATTTGATATCGATCATACCCCGATATCATGCACGAAATGAGAGAAAATGTGAAGATACAAAAAAAGACGAGGTAAAAACCCCGTCAGAGAAAGACCATCAGCGTACCTTACACAATTCGACACTGCTGTTGCAGTTGATGCGCGGTGATTCGCCAGAACGAACGATAAGATTTGGAATACTGACTTGTTCTGCATCACGTCCAGTGAATTGGACAATGACTTTGTATGATCCAGGCACAACCTGACATGGAAGTTTATACTTTCCTGACTGTCCAACAAGCCAAGCTTTGACAGAATCGTCATCTGGCGCTGAAAAGCCAACACGCACAGTTTCGATCGGTTTGATCGCTTCAGGTTCGATCATTTTCGGTTCAACCACTTTCGGTTCGATCGGTTTTGGCTTTTCGGGCTTGATAGTTTTCGTTTTTGAAATGGCTGATTCAATCTCGACTCTTTGATGTCGAACTTCTTGTTCCAACAGACGCAGATCATGGCCTTCGACAAGCTCAGGCAATAACGGAGTTGAAGACACCGGCAACCACCTGTCGTCCCCCTTAGAAATGGGGACGTTCGCTGGTTCGTTTGAGAAATACACGACAGCGCTAGCTATTGCAATGATCATTACCAGTACAAAAGCTAATAACCGAGCAAGCGCACCGCGTCGAGCTTTACGCACACGACGCAGATGTTCGTCGCTGTCGAAGCTATCAAACTCATCGGTTTGAGCAAAGCCCATGCCTGACGAATCCGATGGTGTTGGTTTTGGAAGAATTCGTAACGGATTCCCTTCTCCACCAAACAAGACTGTCTGTGAAGATTTCGGAAGTTCCGAAAGAGCTAACTGAAGAGCATCACGCAACTCGCGTACACTGCCATATCGAGCTTCTGGCTTGAGAGCTGTTGCTTTGATGATGACGCTACATAAAGACTCCGGAATCCTGTTCATGAGCTCTGGCTTGTCTTCGATAGTTGGCGCGAAAAAGAATCCAATTGGCGGTTCTTCCCCGCGCATGATCGCCCAGAGTGTCACGCAAAGAGCATGAATGTCCGCGCGTTCATCAACCAAAGCCGCTCGGTCGATCTGTTCAGGAGCCATGTAGCCAAGACTCCCCATACCGATTCCGTCTTTGGTTTGCCGAGTTCTCGCATCATCCATGCGGGCAATGCCGAAATCGGTTATCTTTGGAAAACCATTCGGGGTGAGCAGTATGTTGTCTGGTTTGATGTCGCGATGGATAACGCCTTTTAAGTGCGCTTGTTCAATACCAGCGCACACAAGAACCATCACATTGACTGCGGTATCAGGCTGAAGAGCTCCATTGTTCTCAACGAAATTCCACAGATCTCCACCATCAACCCACTCAAGCACGATGTATGGAAGTCCATCAATCTCATCAAGGTCGTAAACCTTGACGATCGAGGGATGTTCGATCTTGCGTATGATGCGCGCTTCCTTTCTGAAACGAGCAAGCACTTGAGGATTTTCGAGTTGATCAGGATTGATAATCTTGATCGCGACAGGAAGATCAAATCCTGTGTCAACCGCGTAGAAAACCGTCCCCATACCGCCTCTGCCAACCAGACGCTCAACACGGAAACGGCCACTGCGATGTGTTTCAAAAGCAGTTTTGATCGTTTCCAAATCAATCATCTGGCGACCTCTCTTCTTCACCTCCGAAGCCGAATTGAAATCCAACTCCGATGCCTGATAGAACTACTGCAAGTCCACCTGTACCAACAGCTGTCCAACCAAATGCGTTAGCGCGGTCACGATGTCCTGACAAGTCAGAATCAGGAGTTGACATCGAGTTGAACAGAGACTTTTCACGAAGCGCCAAACCATAGAACGTGCCTGCGACCAAAGTTGAAACTCCTGCCGCAATGTACCACGTGATTGGTTTTTTCCATGTCGGTACTGTGTCAATTCCCAAGTCCTTGGCTGTTACACCAAGAATGTTCTGACCCCAGATTGGCAATTTCTCACCAGGCTGGATGTATCGGGTTTCGATCCACGCACCTTTTGGGCCATAGACTTGAATGATGAATGGCGTTGATGAAAGCCGCGGTGCATTTCGAACTCCTCCGACAATCGCGTATCCACCCTCTGGCGCAAAAACGGATTCTGAAATTCCATCTTCAACGCTTGCCGCTTTTGCGTAGAATTCGTGAAGTCGATGTCCGATCGGCGCCACTGACTCTGGAAGAGAGTAACCAGGTTCAAGTCGTCTTGCCGCGTGAAACTCCGCAATCACACGAGCGTCATTGTGACGAGTAAATGCGTCGAGCGCCATGAGCCGATGAAAAGCCGCGGCGTCGGACGGGCTGATCGGTTCTGTAATACACACAATGATTTGTTCTCGCGCCCGTTGTGCATGCTGAAGCAATGCCGCAACGTTCATGTCAGCAAATGCGTTTTCGCCTTGAATTGCGGCTCCTTGGATTTCGGATGCGGCAACAGTCTTGGCGCAGTCAGCGTTTGCCGAAACTGCAATGGTTGACACCAACATGGCGCACAAAAGGCTGAAATATCGCATGTTACCTCCAGTCTCGCAATGTAAAGAGCGAGGAACTTTTTTATCACAATTCCATCGCAAAGTCAATGTAATGTAATTCACCTTGTAATCTACTTGTATTTCCATATTTCATAAGCCCTAAATAAGACTGAATTGTTTCCGAAGTTGAATATGCTTCAATTCTCCGTAACATCCGTCGTTTTGTAACAGTCCGTAATACTCGATGATCTGTAAAATTAACCCAACCAAGAAAATCAACACCTGAAGCGATTGTTTTCAAAAAGATTTTATTTGATGGACTCAAACAATTTTTTATCCTCCGACAGAAACACGAAATCATAAGTATATCGAACGAAGTATCTTATTTTGAGTTTGTGTTTCACAAATTGATCAAACCGATTCATATACACATTCGAAAAAATTGCAATCCGTAAATGCGATGCAATCAAATTCTTCTTGCTCATTCTTTTTGAAACAAACTCGATCGAACAAAACAAATTTATTGCATTATCCGAACCGCTTGCAGAGGTCGGAAGAATGCTTGGTGGTTGGCTTGGACAACTGACCAAGTCTCCTCAAAAACAAAACTCTCCCAACAATACAGCGGGAGAGAAATGAAGAGAGTTGCGAGCATCGCCGCGGGATTCTGGTCATTCCAGTCATTGTCGAGCCAGTTGTAGTTCCAGTTCCACGCACCGTCGTTCCAGTACAGGTAGCGAACGTACAGGTTGCCATTCGGGTTGCGATAAATATATGAAACACCGTCCATGCCACCACCCTTCGAATACTCTCTGGGTTGAATCGAATTCGGTATCTTTAATACCTTAGTGTTTCATACCAAGTATCTTCATTTTTGGATGAAGGTTCTGCATACGCGACGCTGTTTGGAAACTTTCATCCCAAACACTCTGCACGTACGGATACCAGTTTCGGTGGCCAACGATTTTCAGCGTTGACTGATTCACCTACTTCCAAAACAATTCTATCATGAAAACAAAAAGGCACCGTAACCTATGTTGACCTTCAACATAGGTTACGGTGCAGTAAGTACAAAGGACTAAGGATTTAAGTGCCGAACGCACAAGTAACTGAAGCCTTAGGGCTAAGGGACACTTGCGAGCACCGCCGCGGGACGCCGGTCATTCCAGCCACGGTCGAGCCAGTCGCAGCCCCAGTCCCACGCACCGCCGCCCCAGCACAGGCAGCGAACGCACAGGCTGCCATACGGGTAGCGATAAACCGTACCCCAGAAGTAGATGTAGTGGGTATTCCCGTTCTCGTCGACCTTCCAGTCTTCGGGGATGATCTCGGGGTGAGCGATGAGGTAGTC
>JAGVFR010000011.1 GCA_020057555.1 bacterium
CGGAACCAAACTTGTTAAGACACCATTCCCAAGATTTTGTAGATCCGAGGTCAGGCAGATCTATACCACGATTGGCCTTAAGCCACAAGAATAGATTTGCGATCAAATTCCATTCTTCGGCGGTAGGCTCGCGCACAGCATTCCGTACAAGGCCAAATAGTTTGGCGGCTTGTGGCATAAGTATGGCTGTCAGGTGTTCCCATGAAATCCTGAAGCGTGTCATGAGCTGAAGATCCTGACCGAGCGGATCTTCGCCGTAGCCCCTCGGATCGTCCCAGTTGGGCTTCGTGATCGTCTCGATGAGCACCCACCGGCCAGGCAAAGGCTTGCGAGCAATCTTGCTTACATCGAGGTAACGACCCCATACAGGCTTCACGAAGTTGTCAGGGTAATCGTTCTCGGAGATGATTGGCAGAAACATGAGCAATAACCTGTATCGCTCTATCGCCTTCTTTGTTCTTTCTTTGAGCTTTGGTGGAGGTGGAACTTCGATCTTGCGACCAAGAATCTCCTCCCAACACGCCTCCCAGAACGCGCGAGGATCAACCTGCAAAGCGGTCCAACCGTCAGTCGTCGAAACGGCCAAGGTTGTAGTAGTATACTTGCCAACCTGTTCGGTCAGCCAAATCTGCAATGTGTCAGGTGTTACGATCTTCTGCGCAAGCGCCTCACCCAGAGCGTTTGTCACTCTGTAATGGTCGAGCAAGCCTCCGAGGCCACCTGTTGTGAAATGAACCCTGTGTTCTAGTACACTTTCGAGCCAAGAAGGAATCGGAGTAAGAACTTTCATCTGTCACCTCCCACACCTTGATCTTTAGAATCGCTTCGCCACTGACGTCTCGATCCTAGTATCCCAAAGTGCAAGAAATACGCGGTACCGCCGCGCAACGGGTCATAGGCACCTTGCCCAAATAACCAAAAAATAATACTCAAAAATGGCAAAAATGTCAAGCCGCCTGTATAATTGCCGTATTATGGAATTAAGACAACAATCCGGTATCAATCACGAAATGTATCTTGTTCGACATCTTTTTGATCCAGACAAACTAAAACAAATTCCCACTCGCAATGGCTATGGTGAAGGTCTTGTTGAAGCTGGAAAAACAAACAAAAACGTAATGGTTCTTTGCGCTGATCTTACAGAATCAACACGTTCACTCGCATTCAAAAATTCATTTCCTGATCGTTTTGTTCAACTTGGCGTAAGCGAACAATCAATGGCTTCGATCGCGGCTGGAATGTCGCTGGTTGGTAAAGTTCCATTTATTTCAAGTTACGCGTGTTTTTCTCCAGGCCGCAACTGGGAACAGATTCGCACAACGATCGCTTTACAAAACAGTAATGTAAAAATCGCTGGAGCACATGCTGGTGTTTCTGTTGGACCAGATGGAGCAACTCATCAGATGACTGAAGACATTGCGATCATGCGAGTTATGCCAAACATGAAAGTTTTTGTTCCGTGCGACGCGATCGAGACAAAAAAAACAACGCTCGCTGTAACAAAACTTTCTGGTCCATGTTATTTGCGTTTCGCGCGTGAAGCATCTCCTGTTTTCACAACAGAAAAAACTCCATTCAAAGTTGGTCGTGCTGAAACATATCGATTCGGAAATGATCTAACTATAATTGCATCTGGTCCGCTTTTGTATGAAGCTCTTCTCGCCGCACAAATTCTTTCCATTGATCACAAAATCGAAGCGAGAGTAATCAACATGCACACAATCAAACCGCTCGACGTGAAAACAATTATCAAAGCGGCAAAAGAAACAGGCGCAATTGTAACAATTGAAGAAGCTC
Organism: bacterium; assembly: GCA_020057555.1. Classification (GTDB taxonomy): domain Bacteria; phylum Patescibacteriota; class Patescibacteriia; order UBA9934; family GWF2-40-263; genus JACQXU01. Next base: position 1,798 of record JAGVFR010000011.1, read on the forward strand.
AAGCTGTTGGCGGACTTGGCGGAGCTGTTGCGGAAACAGTTTGTCTTTCAACACCAGTTCCTGTTGAACGAATCGGAATGCAAGATCGTTTTGGGGAATCCGGCGAACCTCGCGAACTTCAAGAAGCATTTGGACTCACTGCACCATCTATTATCGTTGCCTCGCTTCGAGTGTTAAAATTAAAATAGTGATTTTCTCTCTACCCTCTCGGTCATCTTAGTCCTCTTGGTCTTCTTAGCCATCTTGGTCTTCTTAGCCCTCTCCTCTATGTTCGATCTCATCACAATCGGCGACATTAAACTCGACACTTTCGTCGTGTTAAATGACGCAAGCCTCCAATGCCAACTAAAATTGCCTGAATGCCAATTGTGTTTGGACTACGGTGGAAAAATCGTCGTGGAAGTTGTTGATTCGCAAATTGCTGGAACTGCGCCAAACATTGCGGTTGGAATTTCAAGAATGGGACTTAAAACAGCTGTCATCTCAAACATGGGTCAAGATGGCACACGAAAACTTTCTATCGAAAACCTTACAAAAGAAAAGGTCTCTACTCGTTATATTCGTTCAATAAAAGGTGCACGAAGCGCGTATTCAGTCGTACTAAATTATAAAGGTGAAAAAACTTTGTTAACTTCCCACAATCATAATGCCTATCACCTTCCAAAACCAATGCCAAAAACCAAATGGATTTATGTTGGCGAAATGGGAAATGGATATCCACCTTTTTTCTCAAACCTCGTGAAATATGTTCACAAAAAAAATATCAATTTTTGTATCAATCCTGGAAGTGTTCAAATCAATGAACGAAAACCTGCGTTATTTGAATTGATTCGAGAAGCAAAAATTTTGTTTGTGAATCGAAGCGAAGCTCAAACACTCGTACAAAAAACAGTTGATGAAGTTCATCAGCTTGCAACTGAACTCTATCGTCTTGGATCGAAACATGTCGTTATAACAGACGGAAAAAATGGAGCAACATGCTTTGATGGAAAAACCTTATTGTCAGTTGAAGCGTTCCCAAGCAAATTTATTGAAGCAACAGGCGCTGGTGATGCTTTTGCAACAGGTTTTATAGGCGCGCTAATGCATGCAGGCTCAACAACAGACGCGCTCAAATGGGGAGCTGTAAATTCAGCATCAGTTATAGAACACGTTGGACCACAAGACGGTCTTCTAACAAACCGACAAATCATTTCAAGACTAAAAAAACATCCGTCATTCAAACCAAAATCAATTTGATATGCTTACATCTCTTTTTACTGTTCTAGCAAAAGCTCAACGCGGACGATATGCTGTTGGAGCTTTTAATATCAATAATTTAGAAACGTTGCAGGCGGTTATATCCGCGGCTGAAACAGAACGCTCACCGATTATTTTACAAACTTCTGAAGGCGCAATCGAATACGCGGGAATGGAAGAACTTGCGGTGTTAGTTCATCTTGCCGCGCGCAAAACAAAACTTCCTGTTGTATTTCATCTTGATCATGGAAAAAATTTCGATCTTGTTGTTGCGGCAATAAAAAGCGGATTTTATACAAGTGTGATGTTTGACGGATCATCTCTTCCATATAAAGAAAACGTGCAAAAAACAAAAATGATTGTAAAGATGGCGCACAAAAAAAAAATTTCCGTTGAAGCAGAACTTGGGCTTATCGCTGGAAAAGAAGATTTTATTTCCGTGTCCGAACGCGAAGCCGCAATGACTCAACCATTGCAAGCTGTTGACTTTGTAAAACAAACTGGTTGTGACGCGCTCGCTGTTGCGATTGGAACACGACACGGAGCATTCAAAATGAAAAAAGAATCAAATCTAGATTTTGAAAGATTAAAAGCAATAGCAGAGGCAACTTCAATTCCGCTTGTTTTGCATGGAGCGTCCGGAGTGCCAGCGCGTATAAAAGCACAATGCACAAAATACGGATGTGAAATCGCGTCAGCAAAAGGAATTCCAGACACACAAATTAAAAAATCAATCTCGCTTGGAATCTGTAAGGTGAATATAGATACTGATATGCGCATTGCCTTTGACGCAGGTATCAGAAAATTCTTAAAAGAAAAACCTGGAGTCATTGATCCAAGAGAAATTCTAAAACCCGCAAAAGATCTAATGACAACTATCGCACGCCACAAAATGCGATTGTTTGGATGTTCTGGAAAAGGATAATTTTTATCAATATGTTCGACATAATCACAATCGGTTCTGCAACACGCGATGTATTTGTTATTTCTAAATCCTTTATCGCGCTTAAATCAAAAAAATTTCCAACAGGAGCAGGAGAGTGTATAGCACTGGGATCAAAAATTGATCTGGACAAACTTGTGTTTACAACAGGAGGAGGAGCAACAAACGCGGCCGCCACTTTTGGAGCTCTTGGTTTCCATTCTGCAACAATGACACGAATCGGGGACGACTCATCTGGAAAAGATGTGATAGATGATTTGAGTCGTTTTGGAGTTAGCACACATAATGTTCGAATGATCAAAGACGGACAAACAGGGTTTTCGATTCTTCTTACAATGCCAGACGGCGAACGAACAGTGCTTGTGTATCGCGGAGTTTCATCAACTTTTGAAGCAAAAGATATAAACTGGGAAGGATGCAAACAAACAAAATGGATTTACCTCACGTCTTTAGGAGGAAACATCGCACTTTCAAAAAAAATTATTCAACACGCAAACAAATGCGGAATAAAAGTTGCGTGGAATCCTGGCGTTGGTGAAATCAAACATGGAATGAACGAAATAAAACACCTCCTTCCAATGGTTGATGTACTAAACATAAATACAGAAGAAGCAAAACTGCTCACTGGGAAACGTAGTATTAAAACAATGTTTGATGAACTTAAAACAAAAGGCATGATTCGTCTTATAACTGACGGAACAAACGGATCGTATGTGTGGGAAAATGGAAAAATTTTTCATGCTCTCACAACTGGTGCGCGCGCAATTTCTCGAACAGGAGCTGGTGACGCGTTTGGTTCAGGTCTTGTGGCAGGACTCATTAAAAAAAATAATGTTAAATACGCGCTTGCTGTTGGAACATTAAACGCGGAATCTGTCATTCAGAGCTATGGCGCTAAAAATGGAATTCTAAAAAAATGGCCGTCCATTCTCGCGATCAGTAAGATAAAAATCGTTCCAATATGATTTACAAGATTCTAGTAACACGCGAAATTCCAGATGACGGGATCAAACTGCTCAAAGCTGACAAAAGAATCAAACTTGAAATTTACAAAAAAGATCAGCCTATCGCTCGCAAGGAATTATTAAAGCGTGTGAAAGACAAAGATATCATTTTATCCATTCTCACTGAACAAATGGACAAAGAAGTTTTTGATTCAGCCGGGCCACAACTAAAGATGATCGCAAATTACGCTGTTGGATTCGACAACATCGATCTTAACGAAGCAAAAAAACGAAACATTGTTGTAACAAACACACCAAGTGGTCAAATCTCTGAATCTGTCGCAGAGCACACGATCGCGCTAATGTTTGCGCTAGCTAAACGCATTTGTGAAGCGGATCGTTTCACGCGAGCTGGAAAATACAAAGCATGGGGACCAAAACTTTTGCTTGGAACTGACTTTTATGGAAAAACCGTAGGAATTGTTGGAACAGGACGAATCGGAACAGGTGTTGTACGCAGACTTCACGACGGATTCAACATGAAAATTCTTTACAATGACGTAAAAAGAAATTCGCAACTTGAAAAAGAAACCGATGCAAAGTTTCGTTCACTTGAACAATTGCTTAAGGAATCTGATTTTGTTTCTTTACATGTTCCACTCTTGCCTTCAACTCATCATCTAATAAGTACAAAACAATTTAAGATGATGAAAAAGACAGCTTTTCTAATCAACACAGCACGCGGGCCGATCATAGATGAAAAAGCGCTCGTGAAAGCGCTTGCGAAAAAAGAAATCGCTGGAGTTGGACTTGATGTTTATGAATGCGAGCCAATGATTGATTGTGATCCAAAAGACAATCTTGATTTGAAAAAAATGGACAATGTTGTGCTAACACCTCACACAGCTTCAGCAACACTTGAAACACGCCAAGAAATGAGTCGTTTGGTAGCGGAAAATATTTTGATGTTTATCAATGGAAAAACTCCAAAAAATATAGTTCGTTAATTACGATCCCAGAATCCATGGTCATGAACTCGCGGTAAACTCACATTACTTGTAAACAAACTTTTCCAATCAAAAAATGGCATTGACTCAGGTGCGTTTTCACTCCAAGGAAGATAATATTTTTCAACAATCTCTTCATTAGTTAGATGTCTCCATTTGTAATTCACGTCACCCGGATAACATCCAACCCCTGCGCGCCGTCGCATCTCTCTTTCAATACTTGTTCCGTACTCATGCGCAATATCATAACTCTTCCCTTTTGACATGAGTGTTCGTTCTAAAAATTCATGTTCAAAAACAAATGGAGCTTCTTTTTTGTTTATGCCGGCCTCCAACCAAATTTCTCCTTTTGGGATATAGGAAGGATAAATTAGATCATGCCCGCCAAGAATAAATTCCGGATCCATATACTTTCGAATAACCGCTCCGTCAACAAACATTAAACGCAAATTTCGACGTGGTTCTCTTCGAACAAGAAACTTTGGAATTGGTCCTGATAGTATAATTTGTTTTTTTAAATATGAACGAAGATGATGACCAGCAAGATTTCCAGTTTCAATTGATTCAACACGAATTAAAAAATCTCTTTCTTTTTCCGCTATCACATCAAGCCACCACTCGCCTTGCGGAATGTAAAATTTTGGTGCATATCTTCCGGCTCGACAAGAATGTGTATGAAAAATTCCAAAATCAGGATCAAGCGTATTGCGAATTTTGAAACCATCGACAAGTTTGATTGAAGACAAATGAATGTGCGGCATACTTTATTAAAGATATTATATCATGAGATAAGAACTACTCGACCAACAACAAAGACCGACAATTCGTCGGTCTTTGTTGTTGGTGGACCAGTGGGGATTCGAACCCCAGACCCCCTGCTTGCAAAGCAGGTGCTCTACCAACTGAGCTACTGGCCCATAATTAAAACCTCTTTTGTGTCGGAATAATATCATTATGACGATATCTGTCAATATGATATAACAAATGTCGTATGCGCCATTTCACGCTCGCAACCATTGTCTTATCCTTCCTTCTTTTACCGAGTTTTGCATTTGCATCACACCCACAATTTCTTTCTGTTTCAATTCTTGAAACTGGAAAAAGTTTTGATCTGCCAACAAAAAACGTAATTGGCGGCGTCTCATTTTCAGTTGCGGATTTAGGAAATGATGGGATACCAGAGATAATTATTGGAAACGGTCTTGGTTCTGAACCTCGCGTGCGAGTTTTGCGACAAGACGGATCTGAAATAGGAAGTTTTCTTGCGTATGCTGAAACACTTGGTGTTGGTATAAACGTGATAGCTTGCGATCTAGATGGAAATGGAACAAACGAAATCATAACAGCCCCTCAACGAGGCGGGGGACCGCACATCCGTGTGTTCGACAGATTTGGAAACGCGATCGGTTCTGGTGTGTTTGCGTACAATGAAGCATTTCGTGGTGGAGTAAACCTTGCGTGCGGAAATCTTGATGATGATAAGCAAGCAGAACTTGTAACACTTCCATCTGCTGGCGGTGGTCCACACATACGAATTTGGAATCTTAATAATAAAGCGCTCGAATTGAAAAAAGAATTTTTTGCGTTTGATATAGACGATCGAACAGGACTTGTTGGAACGATCTCAGATAAAAAACTTTTTCTTGTTCAACAACATACAAACACACCGATCATAAAAACTTTTACATTCAACAATAATGTAAAAATTGAAAATGAAAAACAAATTTCCATCAATTCAACAGGTGTTGCATCAATAGTTATCCACAACCAACAAATTCTTATCACAACAACTTCAAATTCAATTCTCTACAACGTAAACACAAATGAACAAACAAAAATTTCTGGTAACGCGCAAAGTTATGTAATCGCATCCGTGAATCTTGATAATGCAAATGAGAATGAACTTGTAGTCGCTCCATCAAAACTAATGTTTGATGAAACTAATAAAACACGAATAGTTGTTGATGTTTCAGAGCAAAAATTGTATGCCTATACAGATGGAGTTCTGGAAAATTCTTTTCTGATTTCCAGTGGAAAAAACAATGCAACACCACTCGGAATTCATCAAATCTTAGCAAAAATTCCACAGGTTCGTTACAAGTGGTCATATGGTCCTAATGACCCTCGCAACTATGATCTTGGACTTGTTCCATACAACTTACGATTCGCTCCGCACATTTATTTGCATTACGCATACTGGCACAATAATTTTGGTCATCCAATGTCGCGAGGTTGTGTGAATGTTTCACTCAATGACATGAAGTGGTTGTATGAATGGGGTGAAGTCGGAATGGAAGTCGAAGTAAGAAAATAAAAAAATTTGAAATAAATTTTCCCTTTACTACTTTGCTACTCTTCTACTTTGCTACTTATTTCATTTTTTTCCCTTCTTCTTCTTTACTACTCTACTACTTTACTACTATAATATATTTATCGTTCAAGCATCGCGCCATGCAAGACGACAAAAGACTGCAATACATTTTTGCAGTGCTCGATCGAGCACATAATCCATAATAATAAAAACGTCTGGAGGAATTTTTTACAACCGGCGTTTAAACTCCGTAAAGGAGGTGAACAAATTTATGCCAGCAAAGAAGAAGAAAGCTCACAAGAAGAAAGCAGCTCCAAAGAAGCACAAGAAAGTAGCTCCAAAGAAGCGAAAAGCTTCCAAGAAGCGCAAGGCTCACAAGAAGAAATAGTTCATTCGGTAAATTACAAAACTCCCTAGTGGCGCGCCAGGGAGTTTTTTGTTTTACAAAAGTAATTTCTGTTTTGGTTGTTTGGGACCAGATTTACCAAAAACTTTTACGGTACCAAAAATTCCATCGTAACCTGGCGTCACTTCAACTTTTCCAGCTCGCACTAATTCAATCGCTACTGGAATATTAGAGTTCGAACAAAACTTACGAATTGAATCGATCGGAACATCAAGCAAAATTGAAAATTCATCAGCAAGTTCAGTTGTAAGACGCATGTATTCTTCTTCAACTTTTTTTGAACTAACAGATTTCACACCAAAAACTTCCGCAAGAATTTCAGCAAGCGGAACAATGGACTTGAAAGGAATCTTACGACTTGAAACTGAATCCGCGTCTCGATCTTTCAATTCCTCCACGCGATTATGAACTCCAAGAGTTAGAGGTCGTTTACATGTCGGACATCTGTTTCCAAGTTTTTTGGATTGAACAGGATTGCAGGAAAATTTACACGCCGCGCATCCATCAAAGTGATACTTCCCTTCTTGCGGATAAAATTCAATAGTATATTTGAAACGTGTTGCATCTTTATTTTTCAAAACAGAAACAAAATCGTCAAACGTCGGAGGCTTATCAAATTCAAACACATTTGCTTCACGTCCCAAATTTCGAGGAGAATGTGCGTCAGAGTTTGAAATAAAAACAATTTTATCAAGCGCTGAAATCTGCCAGTTCATTTCTGGATCAGATGAAAGACCTGTTTCAATCGCGTAAACATACTTTGACATTTCACCGAAACACTCTTCAATCGAACCAAAACCAGATTTGCTTCCAAACACCGCATACCACGGAGTCCACGCGTGAGCTGGAACGACAATTAGCTTTTCATCAATCTCTTTTAGCAACTTATACAATTCTTCTGAATCAATCCCGAGAATCGGCCGACCATCAGATTTAATGTTGAATCCTTGTTTATTCAATCTCGAATTAACTTTTTCACAAGTTTCAATTGATGGAGAAAAAATTAGATTATGCACGCGCCGAGTCTTATCGCCTTTTTTATAAATCTGTGAAACCTCTTGCACGAGCATGAATTCAGTTTCCCTTACCACTCGCCCTTTACCACTCGCCCCTTTCAACCTATAAACTCCCTGTCTTTCCTCCACTAAATTCTCCTTTATGTGCTTGAACCATTCCGGATGCGTCCAGTCACCAGTTGTCACAATGTTGATTCCTTTACGTTCGCACCACTTTGCAATAGTTGGCAATTCCAATTGCTTCGAGCAAGCTCGAGAGTATTTGGAATGAATGTGCCAATCAACAATGTAGCGCATACATCTATCATTTTTCCAAAAAATCTATAATGCTTTCCTTATCAACCTTCTCAAAACAAGTTGTGTCAACGACAAGTATTTTTCCCTTGAGTGAAAGCGGATCGAATGTTTTACAAAAAAATCGCTTGTCGAATTCTTCAATAACATGCTCAAGCGCGTCGCAATGACCTGGATGGCGTTCATTGTTCGCGCGATGAATAAACCGCTCTCGAGCTATCGCTGGATCAGCTGTCATCCAAATTTGAAAAATATCCGCGTTGTGACGCTTGGCGATTTCTAAAATCCAATCCGCGTCATTTGGGTGTAAAAAAGTTGCTTCTGCAATTACATCTTCATTATGTTCAAGATGTAATTCAACAAGCTGTTGAAAAATCGGCCAGGCAACATGACCTATTTGTTTTGACCATTCTCGGTCACGATATCCTCCAATATCAAATAACCGTTCCTTAATATCATCCATTGCAATTCGCTTGATGTTGGTTTGATTTTCTAAAAATTTTGCAATCGTTGATTTTCCTGTTGCAAGCGATCCGCCAATAACAATCAATTTCGACATATCTTTTCTGCTATCTCAAGCTCTTCTGGAGTATTGATCCCGACTGCCTCTTCAGAAGGGATTGAAAGTGAGTATATTTTGTGACCTTGAGCAACCGCGAGCTCAACAAGATCAGTCAAATAAAATTCCTGATTTGCATTTACATTCTTGATCTCACCAATTTGTTGCCAAAGCCACTTTGTGTCAAAACAATACAAAGCAGGATTCACCTCGCGAATTTTACGTTCTTGTTCTGTTGCATCTTTGAATTCCCGAATTCCAACAATATCATTATTTGAATCTCGTAAAATTCTTCCCCAATACAAAAACGCATGATGCCAATCTTCAAATGAAGGGACTGTGGTTGTCATCATTGTTATCACAACACTCTTTTGTTCATGTAAAGCAACGAGACACTGAAGCGTTTGTGTTGAAACAAAAGGATGATCGCCATACAAAACAATAACCGCGTCTGTTTGTTTGTCGATAAATGGTTGAGTCACTTGAACCGCGTGTGAAGTTCCAAGTTGTTCTTCTTGAACAACGTATGTACATGTGCCATTAAAGCTTTCACAAAGAGAAATTCGTTCTGGACCGATCACGACAATCGGATTTTTATCAAGCCCAGTTCGCATGACTGCTTCATGAACATATTGAAGAATCGGTTTTCCGCAAACTGGTGTTAGAGCCTTTGGTATTTCAGAATGCATTCGTGCCCCTTTCCCTGCCGCAAGAATTATGAAGCGAAAATTCATATCACGTATAAAAATGTAATAAAAATTCCAACAACAATTCCAAGAACAAAAATCGTCATGTTTTTTAAGAGCTTACAAATGACACATTGAGTTTTGACTTCTTCCATACGCAGGTACAGTATCAAAAAATTGCCAAACAAAAAAGTTCTCTGTCCTGGCGCCCACCTACTCTCGCGCAATCGCACTACCATTGGCCCTTAGAGGCTTAACTTCTGTGTTCGGTATGGGAACAGGTGTGACCCTCTAGGAAGTGGCACCAAGACAGAGAACTCTTTAGAATTTTCTGTTAGATATGTGTAAAGAAAACCGATGAGCCCATTCGGATCTATTTAATCCGAATGGATTTGGAACAAATTTTGGATGAGATGTTGGTGAAGATCGAGCACACGACCGAGACGACCTTAAACGGTCGTTGAGGAAGTGCGCGCAGATCTGAGCCAACAGATCGCCAAAATTTTTTCAAATCCTTAAATGGTTGCAGAGCTTGACCTATTAGTACCACTCCGCTCAACGCTTTACAGCGCTTTCACGTATGGCCTATCAACCTTCTAGTCTCGAAGGGGTCTTAATGAAGACTAATCTTAGGAGCGACTTCACGCTTATATGCTTTCAGCGTTTATCCGCACCGAACGTAGCTACCCAGCAATGCTCTTGGCAGAACAACTGGCACACTAGAGGTTCGTCCATCCCGGTCCTCTCGTACTAAGGACGGATTCCTTCAATCTTCGTTGCCCATGGCAGATAGGAGACCGACGTTTTGTTACTTTGCAAACCGCATCTTTATTCTGATTTGCACTGCGGCGCCCTTTGATTTCTCTTAGGGTCTACATGTCGCCATGTAGTTCGGACTATATCTTCTCCTCCAACGGAGGAGTTCGGCGTATAGTCTCTGAGGGTTTTCCGTACAACTAATGTACAGAATCTTCCCTGCTGGTTGTCTGCACTCAACACTTTATTACGTTACTTTCACAACTATTTTACAACGTAGTGTGAGATTCATCTATCCCCTATTTCTCCAATCGGGAATACCAGAGTTTCCAGCAAATAGCCAAATTTAATGACAGCACGGTCGTTCAGTCTTTCGACTGAATTTATTTATAGACGAAAATTCCCATTCAAAACAGTCGTTATTTTTACTGTCTCACGACGTTCTGAACCCAGCTCGCGTACCGCTTTAATTGGCGAACAGCCAAACCCTTGGAAGCTTCTTCACCTCCAGGATGCGATGAGCCGACATCGTATATTCTTCAATTATTACTAATTGTATGGACTATATCTTCTTCCTGCAGATCAAGTGCAGGAGGTGGCGTATTATAGAGGTGAAACCTTAATTCATCCAAACCTCTATCTCTCCCTTTCGGGATTAGTCTCTACGGGGTCATGACACCAGCTTATATCTCATGTCATCAATGACATGTTCTGTAATTAAATCTCTCAATTTTGGAATACTCTCTTTTAACAATCTGATTCGAAAGTAATTTTTATCCTTGTTCAATCGAGCAAATATCCCGAGTGAAGCAAGTATCTCCAGAAGATACTGTTGATCACTGAATGTAAATTGTTGCGTATTTAGATATACATCGGAATCGCGACATTTACTTCCGTCATCCATATACCAAATAGCAAGTGAAACGGAATCAATGTGTATCTTTGGCACTACTTTTTTACCTTTTTGATAAAAAAGATTTGCTAGTTGCGTCAACTCAGGATGCTGTCGAGTATAAAATCGATAAGCAATACGTCCTTCGTTTCCCTTTCGGGCTTTCGGAGGACTCCCTGAAATCGATGCAAGAACATTATATTTCCAGTCAACATATTTCTTTTGAATAATCGAATGATTAATTTCAAGAAATGCATTTTTTCTTCCTGGAATTGTTCTTATATATCCATCTCCAAATAAAGATCCAATAATTACTGATCGCTGATACTGTGTCAGACTTCCCACGGTATTGTCCATGTTATGCATACAGGCCCATTATACATGGAGTTCACCGTTATAAGCCACATTTTTTTGTGGCATTACTGCCATAGCACCCCGATGATTTTGCGTGATGAACGCAAAGCAATTTTGTTGAGGTGCCGAACCTCCCCGTCGCTGTGGACGCTTGGGGGAGACTAGCCTGTTATCCCCAGAGTAGCTTTTATCCGTTGAGCTCCCGCCGTCCTATTTCGTACGGTCGGATCACTAACTTCCGCTTTCGCGACTGCGCGACTTGTCAGTCTTGCAGTAGAGCCGGCTTCTGCGTTTGCACGTCCAGCGCGATTTCCATCCGCGCTAAGCCGACCTTAGTAAACGCCTCCGTTACATTTTGGGAGGCACCCGCCCCAGGTAAACTACCCACCAGATCATGTCCCTCCTTCCAGTTTCATGGAAGGTGGTTAGAATTCACGTAGCATAAGGGTGGTGTCTCATTGGCGCCCGAAGGCTCCCACCTACTCTGAACATACGGAACATGAACCCAAGACCAAGTTGTAGTAAAGCTTCATGGGGTCTTTTCGTCTTGCCACGGGAAGTGAGCATCTTCACTCACACTGCAATTTCGCCGAGCCAATCGTTGAGAGAGTCTTCAACTCGTTATGCCATTCGTGCAGGACGGAACTTACCCGTCAAGGAATTTCGCTACCTTAGGCATATATGCCTCGATATGTCGCCATATCGTATGGACTATATCATCCCCTTTTTTGGGGTCCGACGTGTAGTCTCTGAGGATTCCGTCAAATCCATGTGTTGAATTAGTTGGCCTTTCGACCACTTTTGTCCTTTACCTTGCTGATTCATTCGATGAGCAATTTCGATAATGTCTAAAATTCCATTTCGAGTTTTATGCGCACCGCAATTCATCAGCTCAAGAATTCGAGCTAATCCATTCAGTGCTTCCCGCTTAGTCGCAAGCGGATACGAGCGAAAGAATGGAATAATTTTTTCCTGAAGTGTTTTTCGACTGGCAATCTCATATACAAGAACGTTGCTTCCTGATTTTTTATGGATTGAACCGGTTTGAAATACTTCCAGTAATATCTCCAGAATTTCTGGATGCTTTTCATGTTGATACACTTGAAACTTTGGATTCACGATCAAACGAAACTTTGTGCTTGGATGAGGAACAACTGATACATTAAAACTCCCCTCGCCATCTACAAAGCCCGCAAGAAAATAATATAATTCCTTTCGTTTCAAGCGCTTGAGATCAAAATAGTAAGCTTGTCTATTGCTACTCATATTGATCAATTTAAGGACTTGACGGTCTTTCCTGCTGATTGGCTGCATCGACTACAGATTATTACCTTCTCGGTACTGTAGTATTCCCAGCTGTTCCAGCATTTAGTTGGATTTTTTAATCGCCCTACTCTTTCTCCATTTTAAATGGAGCGTAGCGAGTCCACGATTATAGTTATCGCCGGCGTTCATCCGCGCTTCAGTTAGAGGCTTCACCTTGCGGTTAACCCCCTCCCTTAACGTTCGGACACTGGCCAGGCATCAGCCCCTATACATCACCTTTCGGTTTAGCAGGGACCTGTGTTTTTGGTAAACAGTCGGTTGAAGTCTTTCGCTGCGGGTCACTTCCTCCCGGAAGCAACCAGGCCTTATCCCGAAGTTACGGCCGCTTATTTGCCGAGTTCCTAAACGATTGTTCTCTCGTACGCCTTAGCACATTTCGTGCCCACTCACCTGTGTCGGTTTACGGTACGGGTCTTTTTCAGATAATCCTAGCGGCTTTTCTCGGCTCTCTGTCCTTTCCCCTTGTCTGCTCGTAAGAGCAAACTTGCGGTGATATTCATGCTCGGGTTTAACCCCAGCCTGGTGGATTTACCTGCCAGGCGCAAAAACATCCACAACGTCATAGCCATAGAACGCGGGAAACTTTAGAAAGCGTCCCCGCATCGGTCTGAAAAAAAGTGCAGGAATATTAACCTGCTGTGCATCGACTACGCCTTTCGGCCTCGCCTTAGCTCCCGACTCACCCTGGGACGATTCGCGTTGCCCAGGAAACCTTAAGTTTGCGGCGGACGGGATTTTCACCCGTCTTTTTGCTACTCATGCCAACATTCTCCCTTCGCATCGCTCCACCAATGGTCACCCATCAGCTTCAGTGCAATGCAAATGCTCCCCTACCGCTTCTGGTCCGAAGACCAAAAACCCTCAACTTCGGCACGCCATTTAGCCCCGGTACATTTTCGGCGCAGAAAAGCTTGACCAGTGAGCTGTTACGCTATCTTTAAAAGGTGGCTGCTTCTAAGCCAACTTCCTGGTTGTTTAAGCCTTTCTACTACCTTTCACACTTAATGGCGATTTAGGGGCCTTAGTTTGAGATCTGGGCTGTTACCCTTTTGACGGATGGAGCTTAGCCCCCATCGTCTGACTGCCGGGAACATACATAGGTATTCGGAGTTTGGTTAGGCTCGCTAGCCGAAGCCGCAAAGCCCATTCAGTGCTCTACCCCCTATGTACTATTAACCGACGCTAGCCCTAAAGCTATCTCGGGGAGAACCAGCTATTACCGAGTTCGATTGGAATTTCACCGCTATCCACAAGTCATCCCCGAGTTTTGCACGGCTCGTGGGTTCGGGCCTCCACGGACTGTTACATCCGCTTCACCCTGCTCATGGATAGGTCACCCGGTTTCGGGTCGTGTGCGCGTCACTTTCTATCTTTCTCCTCGACGCGCTGCGGAATCCGCAACGGTGAGCCGAGGAAAAAGAAAGATAACGCGGGTTAACGCTCGCTTTCACTATGGCTCCGTCCCGGAGGACTTAACCAGCGACGCACAACACACTCGTTGGCTCATTCTTCAATAGGAACGCCATCACCCAACCTTGCGGTCAGGCTCTGACTCCTTGTAAGCATACGGTTTCAGAAACTATTTCATTCCCCTTCCGGGGTGCTTTTCAGCTTTCCCTCACGGTACTTGTTCACTATCGATCAGAACGTGTATTTAGTCTTGCCAGATAGTCCCGGCAGGTTCCTACAAGGTTTCACGAGCCTCGTAGTACTCAAGAATGATTACAATTATATGATGAGTCTATTTCGCGTACAGGACTTTCACCTTCTTTGGTGCGACGTTCCAGCCGCTTTCGCTATAAATCACCAATATAATCCGTTTTTGGAAGAAAACGACATAACCATCTTACAACACCGACGATCGCAACGACTTCCATCTTTCATCACCATTCACACTTTGACTTGCGTCATTATGATCACAATGATTTCACGATCATGGTTTGGACTGTTCCCTTTTCGCTCGCCGCTACTTAGGGAATGGATTCGCTTTTCGTTCTCACGCGACGTGTGTGCGTGAAAACGTAAAGCGAATAATATTTTTTATTTTCCTCTAGGTACTGAGATGTTTCACTTCCCTAGGTGCCCTTCCGTTGCCTATGAATTCAGCAACGAACAATGCGGCATTCCCCGCATTAGGTTTCCCCGTTCGGAAATCTTCGGATCAAAGGTTGCTTGCCACCTCCCCGAAGCTTATCGCAGGCTGCTACGTCCTTCATCGGCACGTTCTGTCTAGCCATCCTCCGTATGCTCTTAGATGCTCTGCAACCATTCAAGAATTCGATTCTTAAATGATCGCCCATGGTTCTCTTTACATATCTTTGTTCAGTTGTAACGAACTTCCTGTCCGATCTTTTTTACAGCGCAATTCTTCGGAACAGAGTTTCGTCGTTTGACGCGTCTCTATTCCTAAGGATCATTTTAGTTTCATCGCGACTTTTTCAGAGATCATAGAACAAAAAACCGCCTGCTACGGGCGATCTCGCACTACTCAAACCAAGGCGTTGGATCGCGTTTTATGCAGATGGTGAATTTTTATTCATCATAGTCACATTTCTCCATGAGCTTTTACCTCCCTCCATCCCTCTGAAATACTGCAAAATGGGTAATTTTTGCAAATCTTCAATTCTTGGGACAAAGAGGCAAAAACGTATCCTTAAAAGTCATCGCAATAATAAAGGAGTGAGCAAAGACTGTCAAGGGTACAAACTGTGGGCAAAATCATCCATTAAATTTTGGCCTGGAGTGAACTCAAAAGGCTGTTTTGCAATGTCTTCTACTGTCTCAACAAGAACTGGATATTGTTCTCCCATAAAATGTCCTCCATCGTTTGTCTCAACAAGTCTGGCCTTGAACATTTGGGCAAGTTTTTGTCCATGTTCAAATGGAACCATTGTGTCATCCTTTGCGTGTACAACAACAAACTCACGCGACTTCCACATCAAAACGTCTGCATCAAGATCAGCCAAAAACAAACGGCTAAGCTCTGGACGAGAAACTTTTAGCGGCGCGGCAACCATGATCACAGCCCGCGGAGTTTCTGTCATTTCAACCGCTTCGAGATATTGCAAAACAATAAACGCGCCAAGAGAGTGGCCAAGTAAGATATCGTCACTTTTAAGATACCCAACTTGTCGTTTCATTTCCTCAACAATATTTGGCAAATTCAATTCCTCACTTGCGGCAAGTGGAAGAGTCGGCGTAACAACCTCAAAACCACGCTCGCGAAGTTCGCTAGCAAGCCATGGATGAAAGTTCATTTGAGGCGAGGCGTTAAATCCGTGAACCAATATGATCCGCATAGATGGAAGGAGTATATAGTCATCACATTATTAAATAGGATTTATCCGTCCTTGCCTGTGGCGGTCTGCTTGTCCTTCGCAAGATAAAATCCTCGATGTATCTATTGATACATCTGCGGTTTTATCTTTCTGCAGGACTTCGCATCCCATCCACAGCCAAGTCGCCTAAAGTCCAATTTCATAATGGGATGACTATAGCAAATGATTGACATTCCTTCAAGATCAAGATAAGCCGAGCTTTTTAATTGAAGTATTATTGAAAATGTTTTATTGTGAACTCGCACTGAAAAACTGTTGGGCGAGTGGTGAAATTGGTATACACGCTAGCCTTAGGAGCTAGTGCCGCAAGGCATGAGAGTTCGAGTCTCTCCTCGCCCACCAAAACTATGAAACCAGGTATTGACTACATTGGAATCTCAACTCCATTTTATTGCAATGATGGCAAAGGTAATTTTTTATTACACAAACGAAGTAACAATTGTCGTGACGAACATGGAAGATGGGACACTGGTTCTGGTCAATTGGAATTCGGGCTGACTCCTGAAGAAAACGTCTTAAAGGAAGTAGAGGAAGAATATGGATGCAAAGGAATAATTCAAAAACGTCTTCCTGCTCATTCAATTTTACGTGAATGGGACGGAAACAAAACACATTGGCTCGCAATTCCATTTTTTATTTTGGTTAATCCGGAAGAAGTTAAAAATAACGAACCAGAAAAAATCGAAGAGCTTGAATGGTTTGCATTAGATCAATTGCCAGAGCCGCTTCACACTGGTTTTAATTTCACATTCACAAAATTCAAAAAAGATTTTGAAGAATTATCCACAAAAATTTCTTGACGAAATTAAAAATAAATGTTTTAATGAAGTTAATAAAGATCCTCCTTGTCTAAATGACTTGGGGGATCTTTTTTTCTTCCGCGGAAGTTCTCAAAACCTAATCTTACATAAAACTATGAAACGACTTTTAAGTTTATCACTTATTGTCGCGAGTCTCTTTGGATTTGGTCTAAACGCACACGCGGCATCAGAACTTCCACAAACAACAGCTGTATTCGCAAGCACAACAGAATACTCGCAAGAACAAATTCTCATTTATATTTCCAATGACCCACAAACAGACCCTATTATTAAAACAATCCTATCTTCATTTTCTTATGCACAAATTCCAGAAAATATCTTCACATTTTTATCCCAAAGACCCGTTCAACCAAACAAGGACAACACTTCAACACTTCAGTCTGGAGGAACTTCGGGAACTGGAACAGTTGATAACACAGGAACCGCCACTGGAACAGGAAATGGAATAGAAACTCCACAACCTATTCAAACAACCTCATCTTCAACACAAGTCACAACACAAACGGTTCAAACAAATCAAGAACCAATACAAAATGTTTCACAACCGACTCAAGTTGTTCAACTACCAGTCCAAACAACAACACAAACAACTGCTTCAACAGTGCAAACATCTCAAATAATTCAACCACCAACTCCTACGACAATTAAAATCACTTCACTTTATCCAAACACAACCGGAAATGACGCTGATGAAGAATATATTTCGATCGCAAACACAGGAACAAATAGCGTGAATTTGAAAGACTGGTCACTTAAGGATGCTTCTGGAAAAACATTCAAATTTGAAACTGATTTTCTTCTTGGCCCTGAACTTCAGACTGAACTAAAGCGTTCACAAACAAATATCGCACTCAATAATGATGCTGATGAAATTTCTCTTTTCGCGCCAGACAATTCACTTATTGATCATGTTATATATTCCAGTGCCCCAAACGGCGAAGTATACAAATGGACTGCTGGTGTTTGGAACTGGCCACAAAAAGTATTGCTAAATGAACCGACCACTGCTCCGCCAACTTCAACAAACGTCGTGGCAACAGAATCTATAACTCAATCAAACCCAAATCCTGAAGTCGTGTTCGCACTTCCAGATCCAATAAATACAAAACCAACTACTCTTCGACTTTCTGCTTTGTATCCAAACACAACTGGAAACGATGCTGAAGAGGAATTTATTGCGATAACGAACACAGGAACACAAGATGTAAATTTGAAAGACTGGTCGCTTAAAGATACGTCTGGAAAAACATTTGTGTTCGCGGATGATCTTGTTCTTACTCCCGGATCTCAAACAGAAGTAAAACGAGCACAAACAAATATCACACTTAATAATGATGCGGAAGAAATTTCACTTTTTGCTCCAGATGATTTACTTATTGATAATGTAATTTATGCGAACGCACCAAACGGTGAAGTATATAAATGGACTGAAGGAGTTTGGGTATGGCCGTCAAAGACTTCGACAAATGAACCAGAAACTGTTTCGACAACTCAAACAATCACAACAGAAACAACAGTCTCTTCCAATCCAACACAACAATACTTAACTATCTCACAAGCAAAAAATTTACCAGACCAAACAATTGTACAAATCTCTGGAACAGTAAGTGTCCTTCCTGGAATTCTTGGTAAACAATTCTTCTATATTCAAGATAGCGAATCTGGAATTCAAATTTATAAATTCGACGCGCTGTTTCCTGACTTACAAGTTGGACAAAAAATAGTTGTTAACGGCGAAATGAGCACAAACGGAACTGAACAAAGAGTTAAAATTACAAAAACAGGAACAATCGAACCAACTTCAGAAACGATAATTCTTGAACCAAAAAACTCTGAAATAGCAGAATTAAAAACAGAAGATATTGGTGAATTATTTACAGTGACAGGAATGGTGAAATCAGTTACCACTAACAAGCTTCAGATTGAAAAAGATGGGCTATCACTTGATGTGGCAATAGCGGTTCAAAGTGGAATTGACACAACAACGCTCCTCCCTGGAACATCGCTCAAAGTAACTGGAATTGTTCGATCAACAACTGGTGTACTTAAATTATCGCCGCGTTCACAAGATGATTTGGTCGTATTATCACCTCCAACAAATCCGCTTATTGCTGGAACACTTGATAATGGAAAAAATACACAAAATAAATCAGATCAAAATACGGCCGTGTTGCTTGCAACAAGTTCCAGTATCGTATTAGTCGCATTTATTGTTCGTCATTTGATTCGTAAACAGAAGACCATTTATGCAACCGATCACCCTATCGAGCTCACAACTGAAAATGTCAATTGAACGCAAAGCATTTATCTATGGAGTTTCCTCTGCGGTTTCCTGCCTTTTGGCAGAACATGTTATTGAACTATTAACAAGTTACCCATATGTCAGAAGCACAAAAAACAAATTGGTTTCGAGCACTGAATGATCGTGTAAGTGATCTTGCTGAAACGTTTGGTCTTGATGACACACAAGTAAATCGATTCCGAGATTTCGCTGTCCAAATAGCCAAAGAACAATACAAAGTCGGCAGTAAATCCGGAGCATCTTGGGCCTTCAAACACGCGCGAGAAAAAAATCCACAGGCACGAACAACTTAAATTTCTGTATGATATACTTATATAATGAATGAAGAAAAACAAGGCAAAATAAATTCACGTGTGCAAACAATCGACTATCCGCTCGATAGATTCGAATCAACGATTCGTGAAATTAAAGAAGAATATAAATCGATTAACAACATGCTTGAGTATATTGATAAAAGGATGAGTGAAGAATTGGCTTTAGAAATTGCCCAAACACAAAAACTATGCGAGAGGGTCAAACGGCTCGAACAATTATACAGACTCGCATAACAAAAACCCCCGGGATAAACCGGGGATTTTTGTTGGAGCGGCAGACGAGACTCGAACTCGCGACCTTCTCCTTGGCAAGGAGACGCTCTACCAACTGAGCTACTACCGCAATCTGGTGAAGAAAGATTAGCAAATACTTTGTTTACTGACAAGGCCTCGTTGTATACTTATATTCGTATGACACGCACAAAAATCACTAATCGAAAAATCGCCAATCTCTTTTCAGAAATTGCTCTATATCTTCGAGCTGAAGAAGTACCGTTCAAACCACAAGCCTACGAGATTGCTTCGGAGAACATCAGATCACTTGAAGAAGAACTTTCATCTTCATACCAAAAATGTGGAAAAAAATGTATTGATGAAATTCCAGGAATTGGAAAAAGTATAGTAGATAAAATCGAAGAGCTTGTCCAAACTGGAAAACTAAAATACTTCGATCAACTCAAAAAGAAATATCCGTTTGATATGCTCGCTCTCACAAACATTCAAAATGTTGGACCAAAAACTGCTCTTGCACTTTATAAAAAATTAAAGATCAAAACTATCGATGATCTCCAGAGCGCAACAGAAAAAAATTTGATTGCAAAAATTCCTGGAATGGGTACAAAAACTCAACGAAATATTTTACGAGGAATTCAATTTCTAAAATCAAGTTCTGGACGAAGAATTATTCATCAAGTTCTCCCGCTCGCTCAAAACATTGTTAAAAAATTACAAACTGTACCGGGTGTCACACATATTGATATCGCTGGCTCGCTCCGTCGCCGAAAAGAATCAATCGGAGATATTGACCTTCTTGCTACAACATCAAATCCAAAACAACTTATCAAAACTTTTGTTTCACTTCCTGAAGTAGAACAGGTTTTGGAAGAAGGAACTGAAAAAGCAATGGTGCGATACAATTTTGGAATGCAAGGTGATCTTCTAATTCTGAAACCATCGGAATACGGTGCGGCGCTTCTCCATTTCACTGGTTCGCGCGAACACAACATTCTTTTGCGAGAACTGGCAATGAAGAAGAATATGAAACTATCAGAACACGGACTTGTACGTGGTAAAAAACTTGTCGCTTCAAAAACTGAAAAACAAGTTTACACAGCGCTTGGTCTGCAAGAAATTCCACCAGAAATTCGCGTTGGAGCAGACGAAATCGAATTTGCGCAAAAACACAAAATCCCAGAATTGATTCCATATAGTTCTCTAAAAGGCGATCTCCAAGTTCAAACTGATTGGTCTGATGGGGATTCATCGATCGAAGAAATGGCACTTGCCGCCAAAACTTTCGGACTTTCATATTTTACTGTCACGGATCACACGCAGTCACTGACCATCACAAATGGTTTGAATGAAAAACGAATTTTGGAACAAGGTAAAGTAATAGACAAGCTAAACAAAAAACTCAAAAACTTTCGCGTGCTCAAATCAACAGAATGCGATATTAAAAAAGATGGATCGCTTGATCTCTCTGACAATGCGCTCAAAACCCTTGATGTTGTATCTGTTTCTGTTCATTCAAATCGAAACATGGAGAAAAAAGAAATGACACAACGAATTTTGCGCGCAATGAAACATCCGCTCGTGCATATTTTCTTCCATCCATCTGGACGAATTGTAAATGTGCGAGACGGATACAATGTTGATATGGATCAAATCATCAAAGCCGCGAAAGAATATAATGTAGCACTTGAAGTGAACGGATCCGAACGTCTTGATCTACATGAAAAGTATATTCGTCAAGCGATCGAACTTGGGGTGAAACTTGTAATCAGCTCGGACGCGCATGCTTCAAAACATTTTGTGAATCTCGATTTTGGAATAGGACAAGCTCGAAGAGGATGGGCAACGAAAGCAGATGTGCTAAATACAAAGACAGTTGACGCGTTTTTGAAAGCGATAAAGAAATAATCCTGATGGAGCCGGGTTGTACTATGTCGTAGGGAACAGCGGCGAGGAGTCCGCTGGCCCGGAGACATAGTACAACCGGCTCCTTATGGACGAAGCCAAGGTGTTTTATGCGCAAATATATTCTCGAAGTTGAAAGTGAATTAAAAAAACTTGCTGATAAGAATTACAAAACATCCAACGATCGATTTAACATTCCACGTTCAGTCGGTGTTTCTTCGATTCGACTCAAAACAAGATTGAAAGAAGGTTTTTCTTTTTCAAAACTTCCAGATGTTGAGCAGTGGAAAATTTGGAATTTTCTTTTTCGAAATAGCAAAATGCACGAAGCTCAAATGTCCGC
The DNA here is from genome assembly GCA_020057555.1 of bacterium. Classification (GTDB taxonomy): domain Bacteria; phylum Patescibacteriota; class Patescibacteriia; order UBA9934; family GWF2-40-263; genus JACQXU01. The sequence goes on from JAGVFR010000011.1 coordinate 23,785, forward strand.
GCTTCGATTCGCTGAAGATCGAATGACAACGAACGGAAAACAAGAATGGAATTATTTGCGTGGTTGGATAGATTTTATTGATAACTGGGCGCACTCGGACGTGCTTTCAAAAATCTATTCATTTTTGTTTGAGAGACATACAAATTTGATTTTGCCAACGCTCGAAAAATGGAACAAATCAAAGAATCCTTGGAAGCAACGCGCTTCGGTTGTATCGCTTATTTATCATACTTCGCCAAAACGAAAAGCTCCGCCAGTTAAACTCGTGCTTGAAATGATCGAGCCACTCATTAACGTAAAAGACAAGTACGTTCAAAAAGGAGTTGGTTGGACATTGCGCGAGTGCAACAATTTATATCCGAAAGAAACTCTTGCCTTCATCCGTGAGCACGTTCAACAACTTTCAGCAGATGCTTTTTCATACGCAACGGAAAAAATAAACAAAAAGATAAAAACCGAATTAAAAAAACAAAGAAGATGACACAACTGTAATTTTCTGTTATCTTCGCGCTATGGGCCGGTGCTGGAATTGGTAGACAGTGCAGACTTAAAATCTGTTGAGGGAAACCTCGTGTGGGTTCGAGTCCCACCCGGCCCACCATCCCCTGTCGCCACACACTGCTTTAGCATAATGTGGCAATTGGGGATTTTGTTTTAATGAAAAAACAGATCGAGATGATCTGTAAGAATGAGCTAAACGCTCGCGGCTTTGCCACGACGGCGAGAACTGCCGCGCGACAACTCATCAAGCTCTGAACGAACGAGAGCTAACTGGTTAGAGTAACCTTCAAATTGACTTTGATTCACACCCTCTGTTGCTTGAACGAGCGCAGACAACACCTGTTCGTGAAGTCTCAACCCTTCCAATGTTGTCTTAAGTCTGTCAGTTTTTGCAATTGCCGACTGAAGTCCCATTAGCGCCCCGATGCAAAACACGTGTTGCCCGATAGCGAACTTGAGTTCTTTGTCGACTGACGTGAGCTCGACTTTGAGTCGATCGTGTTGAACGGTCAGCTCTCGAATCTCGTTCATTAGTTTTTTCAACACGCTTGAAAGTTCACCTGTAAAGGAGTGATGAGCGCAATGAAGAAAACGGATCGCTTTTTCAACACTCAACCATGGAATACGTTCGTCAATTCCATGGTTCCAGTCTCTGTTTCGAAGATCGACCACGACCGAATTGTTAGATGTGACGATCTTTCTCAATCGAGCTCTCCAGAATCGAATTGTGTCTAAAAATGTAACGGGTGCGCCATTCAGGAGGATCCTCGCGCCCAAGAACTTGAACCACCCGCCAAGCGGAATCTCGATCTCAAGCCCACCGAGTGCTTTTAACCCGGAGTCTACTTCGGTTTCGTCGCTTCTGCGCGTAACAATATAGCACGTCCAGATGACACCATCTTCAGCAGGTTCTTCAACCCAGAACCGCGCGCGATAACCGAACACATTGCGTTTGAAGTAGAATTCGACCAGCTTGTATCGATCACCGCTTGTGAAAAAAACAATGATACCGAACAAGAGTACCACGGTCATCACACAACTGATCAAAATCACCATATTCGGTAAAACGTACTTCTGAAGCGTCGCTACCAAAAAGAAGCCAAGTTCAATAGACCCAAAGATCCAGAGAAGACAAGTGATCGAACTTGCGAGCATTTTGAGCCCACCCCAAGGAATTGGCATGTACTCCTTGAGTTTGTCGCACTGTGTCGAATCGAAACTGGTCTGGAACATTGGAACCTCCTTCCGGCCGCCACTTGAGTGGCAACGGGCGACTGACGGTGTAAAACACGGCCAGTCATGGAGAAAAGACCATTACGACACCTTGCCGTAACCGCACAAAAATACACTATTTTGCAAAAAAAGTCAAGGAAAGGGATAATGATTGCGATATGATAGAACGTGAGGAAATGAATGTGCCAAACATACCCCCTTCGACAGGCTCAGGGAGTAATACAATACTTTCCCCTTCTTCTGGTGATAATGAGGAAACTTTTGAAGTTGGACTCCGACCACAAACCCTCAACGAATTCATCGGCCAAAATGACATCAAACAAAATCTTTCGATCTTCATTGAAGCCGCAAAAAAAAGACAAGAACCAATCGAACATGTTTTGCTTTATGGAAATCCAGGTCTTGGAAAAACAACCCTCGCGCACATCATCGCAAACGAGATCGGCTCACAAATCAGAATCACATCAGGCCCGGCTCTTGAACGAGTCGGCGACTTGGCCGCAATTATTTCCAATCTAGGTCGCGGAGATATTTTGTTCATTGATGAAATTCACCGCTTGAACAAAACAATAGAAGAAATCATGTATCCAGCAATGGAAGATTATGCGCTTGATATTATCGTCGGAAAAGGTCCAACAGCGCGAACACTTCGACTTAGCCTTGAAAAGTTTACAATCATTGGAGCTACAACGCGACTATCTCTTTTATCATCACCTCTTCGCGATCGTTTCGGAGTAACACATCATCTCAATTTTTATACTGACGAAGACATTGCGAGTATCTTGAAGCGAAGCGCGAAAATTTTGAAAGTTCAAATTGATGAAAATGCGATATTACTTCTTTCACAACGTTCCCGCCGAACTCCGCGCATTGCAAACAGACTTTTACGACGCGTGCGAGATTTCGCGGAAGTTAAAGCTGATGGTTGTATTACATCTGGCCTTTGCGAACAAGCGCTCGAACTTTTGAGCGTTGATGAACTTGGTCTTGATCAAACTGATCGTCGAATTTTGGAAACTATTATTGAAAAATTTTCAGGTGGACCTGTTGGACTAAACACAATCGCGGCCGCAACTCAAGAAGAAATCGAAACAATCGAAGAAGTACACGAACCATTTTTACTTCAAATTGGTTTTCTTGAACGCACACCGCGTGGACGCACAGTCACTCCACGCGCGTACCAACATCTAAAGCGCGACATACCAACAACACGTCTGTTATAATTATAACTACCTGACATCTCAACACCACGGCTAAAGCCGTGGGCTACCGATTACTCCTCTTGGTCCTCTTTGTCCTTCCCCAATATGTTCGACATTCCAAATTTCTCTGTTCCAGTTCTAATCTTTCTCATGCTCTACGGCGCATATCTGCTACTTTTTCTTTTTTATGGTCTTTTTAATATCTACCACTTAATTCGATACGGCCTGTACGGTTTTGGTCTGTATCTCATCATCACAGTCTTTGCTGGAGGAACAATCTTACTTGTTTCTGGATCGATTTTCATACTAATGGGATTCGATTGGTCGCAACCAATCTTTCTAAATAACGTAATTGAAACTTACAGCAAGGATTTATTTAAGAGTTGGTGAAGTGAAAATTTATGTTCTACCTCAATCAACTCCCAAACCAGCGAGAAAATGAAAAAGTCGTCTTGTTTCTTAGACGACACTGGTTCGCAATTTTGATAATCATTGTTGCTTTTATTTTCTTAATTGGAGTACCACTTGCTGTTGGATGGTATTTTTGGGAAACAGTTCAGATTTGGCTTTCGCATCCAGTGATCGGCCCAATCCTTGTTGTAATTTGCAGTATTTATTTTCTTTCAGTTTGGCTCATGGCATTTATTGAATTTACAGATTATTACCTTGATACGTGGATCGTAACAAATGAACGAATCATAAACGTTGAGCAGGAAGGACTTTTCCACCGAACTGCTTCAGAGCTTGATCTTGCCGCTGTTCAAGACACGACTGCTGAAATCCGCGGATTTTTACAAACTGTTTTCACTTATGGAAATGTGTTCGTACAAACTGCGGCAGAAAAAAGTCGTTTTCATTTTATAAATATAAATGATCCTGAACATGTTAAAGAAATAATCACGCGACTTGTTGAAGAGGACAAAAAAAGAACCGTATCTCAAGGCGGATCGCTTATTGGGAAAGTGAAGATAGTTGGGAAGTAACCGAAGTTGATTTCCAGTCGTACACATCCCAAGACCACATTGCTAACTTTTCAGCATCAGCAAACGATTGCGCGCGCGAAGAAGCGCCGAACAAAACAATGAGCAATTCCCGTTCATCGTTTTTTTTTGGTTCAAGTGTCACAACCAAATTCCATCCTGATTCATTCAAATAACCAGTCTTGCCGCCTGTAACAAACACGTCATCATACTGTGGTTTATAGAGCATCCAATTCGTGCTTATCATTTTCTTTGTTATCCCTTTATTGGCAACTCGAATGAATCTCTGCGCAGTTGTTGTGTATCGTTGTATTTCTTTTTTTTGCAAAACATCTTGCGCGATCTGCGCCATCTCAAGTGGAGTTGACTGATTCCCAGGGTCAATACCTGATTGATCAACAAATTTCGTCTGTGAAAGATTCAAACTTTTGGCATAGCTATTCATTTTTTGAACAAACTCTTCTTTTGAAAAACCAGTCGCGCGCGAAAGAGCATTCGCTGCATTGTTCGCGGAAGCAACAAGTGTTGCATAAAACAAATCATCAACTGAAAGAGTGTCGCCATCATTCACCCACAAACGCGCTCCTCCAACATTATCTGCATTTCGCATTGCGACTTTTGTATTTGTTGACACGCCCTGCTCAAGAACAAGAGAAGCTGTGACAAGTTTGGTAAGAGACGCAATCGGCCAAACACGATTTTCTTGTTTGATCGTGAGCAATTCCCCTGTAGCGCGATCCATTACAACATACGCCTTTGCTCCAATTTTTGATTCAATTTCACTATGGTCAATTCTTTCTGGAGCAACCGATGTGTTTGCAAAAACCGTCGTAGGAAAAACGACGGCTACAAATAAAAAAACAATTACGACAGATTTTAATTCCATCTCTTTATCAAATCTATATCCTGATAAAAATAGCTCAAAATTTCTTTCCAATTTTTTCCGTCTTCTTCAGCCATACACAACGCCTCTGTCGCGCTCATTCCAACTCCATGACCCCAAAGCTTTCGTCCTTTTCGAAGATCACACGGCGCTGGAACTGATTTGAGCCATGCGATTGTTCCACCCCAAACTTCATTCCAATCTCGCGTGCGCCCATCTGAACGAGAAAAGTATGGTGTAATCGCTGTCGCGTTTTGATAGTTCACCGTGACTCCGCCTGTTTCCTCAACTGCCTCGCGAATTCGCGGATTGCGAGTTTCATACTCATATCCATTATAAACCTGATCGTCCGCGGTTGAATTCACATGAAAATATTCACTTGCGTGTTTTGTAGCGCGCTCCCAGTGATATACAGCGTAAGTTCGCGCAACTGTTACTAGCGCTTTTTTGTATTCCTGATGAGAAGTGTTAGATGTTTCAGCAAGACCGTAAAGATATTCGTCTATTGGAAGTTCGTTAATTAGCCATGTTCGTTCTTTGGCGCTGTTGTAACGAAGTTCCAAAACATCGCGAAACTGATTATCCGCATATCCGGCTTTGCGAGTTTTACGACGATCAAAATTTTGAACAGTACAAACCCCCTCTGAAGTCTTTGGAATAAAACGCAGGTAATCATTTGTTTGTTCAATTCCGGTACCACGATTAAAATAATATCTTTGATTTTTATAAAACGCCCGAACCATTTGACCAGAAGTCATCTCACCAAGTAAAGCAGTGTTACCGCCTCGCAATTCCCAATCTGTGTTACAACTTATCTCAACTGTCCAATCTGTTTCTTCATCAACAATAAGCACGCCAACTCGAATCGTTGGTTCTGAAATGATGTTCGTTGAAGCAACAGCGTCTGGATCAATAACAACTGGCGCCTCAAGCGCCTCTGGCGAACCGGTCGTGACTTCAACAGGAATATCAATTGAAAAATCCGGAACAACTTTATCATCAACAGCAAACTGATATTTCACAATGTGTGTTCCTTTTATTTGAGGAGCATTAAAAGTAAACTCGATAAGATCAAGCGCTCCTGGTTTTATTTCACCATCTGTTTTAACTGCTACTTTTGTATCAGAAACCCATGAAGCATTTTGTGTTTCTGATGATGCCATCGCGATATCAAGCGGACGAATCTCACGAGATTTCCAAACAACACTTCCAGTGTTTTTCACACCAATCTTGTATCGAATTTCTTCCCCAGCCTGCGCTGTGATCTGTTTTGATGAACGAACAAGTAACATTGCTGAAAGTCCAGCAGAAGAAACAGGCGAAGCTGTTCCATCTGTTGATGAAGAGACTTTTGACACAGAAGAAGCTGAAGCAGCTTTAGCAACTTTTATTGTCAAAGTAAACTCCCCGCCTGGAATCCAAGCTTTGTTTTCAGCGGCAAGTTGAAATGTCTCCTTATATTCTCCTTCTGTTATTGGCGCTTTCAGTGACAACTCGATTGTCCCAACTTTCCCAACAGCAACAGAACTTTCCTTCAAAAGAGCGGCTTGAGTATAGTCAATCCAGTTATCAGCTCGAAAAATGCTTGCGCGATACTTTGGACCTTGTGTGTAAGCCGAAACATACGCGCTTCCGGTGTTTTTCCATGTTGTTGTACCGATATTTTGAAATCCGATGCTGACTTTTTGTGTTGAACCAGGCTCAATTGTAAATCCTGATTTTGGTGCATTTATCTGAATTGCCTCAAAACCCTTTTTTGGAGCCGCAAAAGCCGGTTGTGCAAGAAAAAAAAGAAAAATCACGGCAATTGCAATGCTTGTGAGCCTTAAAAACGCATTGGGAACTTTCAAAAGAATTCCTCCCATATTTCAAATACATTTTACCAAAAATTCCATCTTTCGTCAATCCACATTTTTTCGTGATAAACTAGTGTTTGCATATGTCTAAAGCAATTGTTGCACGAAATTTCTCAATTCAAGTGATAAGTAGAATTCTAGCAGTGTTTGTCGGCCTTTTTTCAATTGCCATTCTTACGCGATCACTTGGCACAAACGCGTTTGGAGAATACACAACCGCGATCACTTTCTTGCAGTTATTTGGTGTTATAGTTGATTTCGGTCTCACGCTTACACTTGTTGTAATGATTTCAGAAGAAGGCGCGGACGCTGAAAAAATCGTTGGAAACATTTTTGGTTTGCGTATTATCTCTGGAGCAATTCTTTTTAGTATTGCGCCAATCGCCGTTCTTTCACTTCCATGGTCTGATGCAGTTAAGGAAGCTGTCTTGGTTGGATCAATCGCCTATGTTCTTATGGGAGGAGCCACTCTCCTGGTTGGAGTATTTCAACGATACCATGCGATGTGGCGCGCAGGACTTGCGGAAATCCTAAACCGTCTCGCGCTCCTTATTTTTGTCGCGCTATTTGCTTGGTTTGAACTCGGAGTTGTTTGGATGGTTGTGGCTTCTGTCATAGCAAACGCAATTTGGCTTTTCTCAATGCTACGACTTGCGCGACCGTTTCTTCATATTCGATTTTTACATGACTGGAAAATGTGGCAACACGTTTGGGGACGATCTTGGCCAATCGCTGTTTCAATTTTTTTCAACTTACTTTATCTCAAGGGTGATATTTTATTTCTCGCTTATTTCCGCGATCAAACCGAGGTTGGTATTTATGGTGTGACATATCGAATTTTAGATATGCTCACTGCATTTCCTGTTATGTTCATGGGGATTCTTCTTCCAATTGTTGTAAACACTTGGTCAGCAGGGAATCACGATGAATTCCGTGCACATGTCTCGCGAACATTTGATTTTTTCATGATTACGGCAATACCGATCATTATTGGAACCCAACAAATTGCAAAACCTCTAATGCGATTGATCGCTGGTCCTGGATACGATGCGTCAGGCGATATTTTGAAACTTCTTATCTTCGCTGTTTTCGGTGTTTTCCTCGGAGCTTTGTTCGGCCATCTTGTTGTTGCGCTAAATAAACAAAAGCCAATGACATGGGGCTATGTTGGAGTGGCTATTGTAACCGTTGTTGGATATTTCCTTTTTATCCCAAAGTTTGGAATGTGGGGAGCCGCATGGATGACACTATTTTCTGAATGGTTAATAGCGCTCATCACATTTTCGGTTGTGTACAAAGTGACAAAAGTCAAACTACATTTTGTTGTTGCAAGTAAGGCAATTTTTGCTTCAGCAATCATGTATCTTTTCTTACGATTCGTACCGTCTCTTTCAGTGCTTGTTGATATATTGATCGCGGGAATTTTATATTTAGCAATCATGCTTCTAACAAAAGGAATAAAAATGGAAGATGTTCGCGCTCTGAAAAATGCTCGACAAAGTATTGAGTGATATGACTAATCTCCTCTCAACTGGCGTTCTTATTACACTCGCGCTTTTGCCGGCCTATTTATTGCGAGCTAGTATTTTTGGAATTCCAACGACTTTGCTTGAAATCATGTTGATTGTACTTATTATTCTTTGGCTTATTCAAAATCGAAAACGTCTGAAAGAGTTATTTGCGATCAAACGATCATGGGCGATTTTTATTGCCCTTATTATTGTTGCCGTAACGATCAGCGCGATTATCGCGCCAGATACATTGTCAGCGTTTGGAATTTGGAAAGCATATTTTATTGAACCGATTTTATTTTTCTATTTGCTTGTTGATCTTTTGAAAAAAAAACAAATAACAAGTGATCGCATTTTGATTGCACTATGTGTTGGAGGACTTCTTGTTGCAGTCACAGCAATTTTACAATGGATTTTGTGGGCAGGAATTCCAATTCCATGGGATGTTGAACGCCGTATCACAGGATTGTTTGATTATCCAAACGCACTCGGACTATATCTTGGACCGCTTACTATCATCTCTCTGTGTGTCATCCTGAGGAAACATTTATCCCCTGAGCTTGTCGAAGGGATAAATGTTGCCGAAGGATCTCGTATAAAAAAATTTTTCTTTTCTATCTGTATTTTCCTTTTCCTTCTCGCAATCATCCTCGCACAATCTGAAGCTGCGCTAGCGTCAATTATCGTCACAGTAATAATAATGGGTTTAGCACATCGTAAACTTCGCAAACCAACTATTGTTATTTCTTGTGTAGCACTTTTGTTTCTATTCTCTTTTCCAACAACGCGCGTTTTTATTACAAACAAAATTTCGCTTCAAGATTATTCAGGCCAAGTTCGGTTAAGCCAATGGAAAGAAACTATGGAACTTTTGAAAGATCGCCCGATCGCAGGAGTTGGACTTTCACAGTATCCAAACGCGCTCAAGCCTTATCACAAAGATACGCAGTATGAAATTTTCCAATACCCGCACAATATATTTTTGAACATCTGGGTCGAACTCGGCCTGCTTGGACTTCTAACTTTTAGTTATCTTATTTTTCTTGTCTTTCAAACCTCTTGGTCCTCTTGGTCTTCTTGGTCCTTTCTTTTCCTCTTCCCTCTCCTTCAAATCTTCATCCACGGCCTCGTTGACGTTCCGTATTTCAAAAACGATCTTGCTGTTTTGATGTGGACTTTATTAGCACTTTTTTATGTTGCCAAAATTTCTTCCAAATCTGAAAGACAATAAATCAAATCTTCGTCTTGGTTTGATTTTATTTGGAATTGTAATTGTAACGGCTGGTTTGCTTCGGTTTTCAGAATGGCTGTTTCCGGTTTCAGATCCAATTCTTTTACCAGAAGAAGAATCAATGATCCGACTTACTGATCCAAATGACATTTCTAAATATGTTGATTGGTCAGGACAACTTCCAAAAAAAATGTTTGGAGGAGAACTTCAAGTGATTGGTATTTATCCGCAAGGTACTGCGGCCTTTTCGAAAAACACAGTTGCAATTGTTTTTATTAAAAATGGATACAGATTTGTTGAAGTGAACTATCAGCCAGAAAAAAAACTCGAAACAGAAAGGATTTTTTATGGATCACTTCCAACGCAAGAGATTACTCTTACAGATTCAATAAAAGGTTTGCTTGTGAATGTGCTTGAAAAAAGTTATTGCAAAAAACCAAGCGAAGACACGATCGGAATGTGCCAAATTACAAAAGTGTTGATGTTTGAAAACAACGACTCACTTGTTATGATTTCAGCTGATGGAAAACACGCGAGCGATGGTGAACTGATTGAGATGGCAAGATCAATAATAAATCCTTAGTCTTTGTGATTGCTTCGGACAAATTTGAAAAGAGGTTCCGGATATATCATTAGATGTAAATTAAACTGACGCTTAAACTTGGAATAACCTTTATAGGATTTTGGATCGCCTTCTCTCCATACAATTCCAAAATTAAAAAAACGAATTCCTTTTGCAATTCCGCTCGCATACCAATGTTCAATAAGTCCAACACCAATAGATGACTTCCGCGCCTTGTCATGAATAAAAGAAACAGTGTGAAAAGATTGCGCGATATCCTGAAATTCAACAACAGCGAGCCCTGCCACTATTTCATTGGTCTGCATATCACGCACACCGAACAAACGAAGATTTTTTGATTGTTGCGTCCAATAATCTTTCAAAAATCGTACGAACATACTCCTCATCAACCAACCTAATTTTTTTGACGCGTGGTAGGCTTGCACGAACTCATCAAGTGTAACATCAACAATTTTGTATCGTTCATCACGCAACCACTTTTCCCGATGTCGTTGTGCGTGTGAGGACCATTGCTCAAAGTATCGATCTTTATTTTCTTCTGTGATGATTCCTATTCCATATTGATGATTCCTGGAAGAAGTAAAATTTCTATGCCATCCATTTTTTTGACAGATTGTAAGTGGTTGCCAATTTATAAGACGTGGATGTGGAAATGGATCAATCACTGGCTCAATATCAGATGTGTAATCTTCAATAAACAATGAGAACATTTTATAACGTGCTCCAAGACATCCTGGTAACCCAACAATTTCTTTTTTAGAATTCATGCTAAATTTCATTCCCAAATGAGTTTTAGATTGTTGCTTGTCAACGTATCCATGTGGCATTGGATCACCAACAAAACCTTCTCCAAAATGACGATAAATAGCCATCTCATTTGTAGAATATTCACAATCTTTAAAACGAGAAAAGAAGCGATCAAAAATAGGTGCGATCGTATTTTTTTGTAGAAAAAAATTCATTGCAAGATAACCATCTTTCTTTAAAAGGTTTGATAGCGACTGCACAAATTCATCTTTCGAAAACATCGGTGGAACAATACGACCGAAAAATAAATCCACAATCACTAAATCAAATTTTTTATTCATCCGCGAAACGACTTCTCGCGCATCTCCAACAATAATCTGAAGACAAATCTGATCCTTCGGTTTCAAACATATTGTTTTGGCAATCTCGATCATTACAGGATCATATTCAACTGCTGTTATAATCGAGGAATGAAAACGTTTCTTCACTTCCTGAATTGCTGAACCGCCACCAAGCCCAAGTAAAAGCACTTCTTTCACAGAATGCTCGCGAGGAATATCCTTCAACATCTTGCGGAAAAGACGATTGATATATCGGCCAGACTGAAAACATCCGTCAACCATGACATCTGTTGAGCCAAAAAATCTTGAAACAAAAATAGTTCCATTTTTATCAGAATTAAACTTTTGATTTAAAAAAATGGGTCTAACGAATTTTTTTATCAAATCAACATACGACATATACGCGCAATGATACAATGTACACGGTCACAAGCAAAATTTTGACGAAGAGTCGTTGAAATGATACTTTCGACAAGATATGGAGAGGTCACATAGTTGGTCTAGTGCGCCGGTTTCGAAAACCGGTAAGGCGAAAGCCTTCGAGGGTTCGAATCCCTCCCTCTCCGCCAATTTTCAACGAACTAGCTGTATGAATACATTTGGCCTGCATGAATTTAATTCATTGAACAAATCTTTGGCTGGAATTTTTGAAAGGCGTATCGCTGGCGTTTCTTGTTGGTTTAGAAAAGACGATTTTTCTGAACGAATGGAATTATTTTGTATTTCAGGAATAACTGACTTTGAAAAATTGCGTGAAATTATCGAAAAAAGCAAACATGAATTTGGGGTGACAAAAGTATTGCGCGCAACAGAGCAAGAAATGCTTTTATTGAAACAAATAGAAGATTATCGAGCTGTAAATATAGGGGAAGAAAATATTTACGCAACAAAAGATCTGCGAGAAATGAAAGGGGGGGACTATAGAACTTTGCGTCAGGATGCACGAAAATTAGACGAATTGATCAGTATTAAAACTTATGAAAAAAACGACAAAGAACGAGCACTTGAATTTCTAAAAACAAATGTCACGGACCGTTTAAATCAAGAAGAACTCGTGTTAAATATAAAAGCATTGAATTTTATAGATCAAAAAAACATTCGCGGACTCATCTTTTTCTTTCAGGAAAAGGTAGTCGGTTTGGAAATCTATGTTTTAGAAAAAAAAGAACAAATGATTTATAAAGTGTTTCTGAAAACAGAATATCATCCTCGTGGCTTGGCAGGGTACAGCTATCATGACCTAGCTCGAAGACATCCAACTTATACATATCTGAATTCTGGAAATTTTGGCAAACGGGAAGGTCTGAAATCTTTTAAACAAGGATTAAAACCGATATTTACCAATCAAATTTATAAAATATTCCTTGTCGAATAGTATGAACAAACTAATCATTTTACTCGTCAGTAGTGCGGTTATCGGTATTGGTTTTGGAACTGGTGCTTATTTTATTTACCAAAAACCTTTTTCCGATCAGTCTAAAACACAGTCGGATATTTCTTCAACATCAAAGACTACTTCAGCTTCAGATGTAACTACACCTTCAAACAAAACTTCTGTTTCAAACGCGACTATCCCTTCAGACATAAACTCACCACAAAAAGCTACTTCAGCGTCAGATACAACTCCGTCAGACACAACTCCAGTGGTTGTGTCCAAAAATGGACAAACTTCATTTGGAACAATGCTCGCCTTCAATATTAACGACGCCGCAACAAGCACCACCGGCATGATTGATTCACTCAAGAAAGGCTGGACGGAATTTAAAAAAGATAATTCAGCATACACAAATCTTAAAAAGAATTTAGAAAAACTTATTGAAGACCGCACAAAACTTGTTAAGACAACTGGTTTTTCCATTGATCGAGAAGTAGTTCCATATTTTGTATGGAATATTATAGAACCACAAAAAGGACAATTTAATTGGGAGCTGGCTGATATTTATGTAAAAGGAGCCAAGAATGCCAATGTTAAAATCTCCGCTGTTATTCAACCTTTTGCTAGTTGGGATCAAAAAAACACACAAGCAACTTCCGGGTGTAATGCTCTGGATTTTGCTTATTATGATTTTAAGGCTGGGCCACCAAATGACTGGACAGAATATGAAAATTTCCTGAAGGCAACTGTAAAAAGATACAAAGACACAGTTTCGGTTTGGGAAATTGGAAATGAATATGATGGCCAATGTGGTGGATATCAAAACAATCCGGAGGGTTATCTAAAACTCTTAAAAACATCTTACACCGCCATCAAAGAAGCCGATCCTAAAGCCAAAATTCTAAACGCTGGCGCTTTGGAATTTAATGAAAGTAGCATTAGAAATTTTTGGACAAAGTTTTTCCAGCTTGGTGGAGGACAATACACTGACTATTTTAATTTTCATTACAACTCCGAACGCAGTGGGAGTCCTAAATTAAATACAGACACTTTTCTGGAAGTTTTAACATTCTTTAACAATCTAATGGAAAAAAACGGCGGAAAAAAATCTCTATATCTAACTGAATTTGGTATTTATTCAGGCACGCCATCTTTCAAATCGATTAGCCAACCTTACCAAAACCAGACAGACTTATCAGCACAGCTAGAACAACAAACACCATCTGGACAATCTTCTATTACACCGTCTAGCGACCCATGTGGCGATAATATCTGCGATGAATTTGAAAAGAAAAACCCCAACACATGCCCAGAGGATTGCTCTGAAAGTACATCTAGTGAAAGTACGAAACAACCTTCTGAACAACCAACTCAAGGAGGGAGTTCGAGCAACTTAACTGAAACCGAACAAGCGGAATTGTATTACAAGTATTCAATTCTTGCTTTTGCAAATGGAGTCAATACAATTTTTATTGATCTGATCGGTTCTAATAATGACACGACGGGTTCTTCATCAGCATTTAATACAGACAATGAGTCGCGCCTTTTTCTTGCAACTCTTAAAACTATCATGAGTCAATGATATGCAGAAAGAAAAATCTATTATTGAATCACTGCTTCCAAACACTGGCATAACAATCAATGGAAACAATCCATGTGATCCACAGATTCATAATGAAAAATTTTACGGACGCGTGCTACGACAAGGTTCGCTTGGACTTGGTGAATCCTACATGGATGGCTGGTGGGATTGTGAAAAGCTTGACGAATTTTTCCACAAAGTTCTTTCGGCTGATCTTGATCATAAAGTTAAGGACGATTTTGGAATGGCACTAAAAATTGCCATCAACTTCGTATTAAATGCCGGAAGAAAATCAAAAGCTTTTGAAATCGGACAAAAACATTATGACATCGGAAATGATCTTTATCGCGTGATGCTCGATAAACGACTAACTTATACTTGCGGACATTGGAATAGCCCTTCGACAAGCTCAAGGTCGATGACGCTAGACGAAGCTCAAGAAGCAAAACTAGATCTGACTTGCAGAAAAATCGGATTAAAAGCTGAACAAAAAATTCTCGATATTGGTTGTGGTTGGGGAAGCTTTGTTGGATTCGCGGCAGAAAAATATAAAGCAAACGCGCTTGGCATCACTGTTTCAAAAGAGCAAAAAATATTGGCTGAAAAATTATACAAAGATCTTCCTATTGAAATTCAACTCCAAGATTATCGCAACATAAATGAAAAGTTTGATCATATTGTGTCGCTTGGAATGTTTGAACATGTTGGATATAAAAATTATCGAACGTATATGCAGGTCGTTCACAAAGCCCTAAAAGACGACGGCTTATTTTTACTTCATACGATTGGCGGTAACCGTTCCGTGCGGACAACAGATCCGTGGATTGAAAAATACATATTCCCAAACAGCATGCTCCCTTCAATTAACCAAATCAGTAAATCAATTGAAGGACTGTTTGTAATGGAGGACTGGCACAATTTCGGAACTGATTATGACAAAACCCTGATGTCGTGGCATGAAAATTTTGAAAACGGATGGCACTCAATAAAAGAAAATTACAATGACAGGTTTTACCGAATGTGGAGATATTATCTACTTGCGTGCGCGGGATCATTTCGAGCCAGAAAAAATCAATTGTGGCAGATTGTGCTATCTAAAAAAGGAGTTTCAGGAGGATACAAATCTATCCGCTAAAACAAAAGAGCCTTGTGCAAAAATAGCGCTTGGCTCTTTTTTGTTCTATAATAATCTCAACCTTTATGAAAATCAGAAAAGCAATAATTCCGGTAGCTGGAATGGGTACGAGGTTTTTGCCAGCATCCAAAGCCCAGCCAAAAGAAATGCTAGCCGTTGTTGATAAGCCGGTAATTCAGTACATTGTAGAAGAGGCTGTCGCAAGCGGAATTGAGGAAATTATTTTCGTTACAGCGATTGGCAAGCGAGCGATCGAAGATCATTTTGATCGAAATTTCGAGCTTGAATATCGTCTTGAACAAAAAAAGAAATTGAAAGAACTTGAGCAGGTTGCCGGAATTGGAAAACTCGCAAAATTTGCTTTTGTCAGACAATCCAAACCGCTCGGCGATGGTCATGCTGTACTTTCAGCTCTTCCATTTCTTGATTTTCACGAACCAGTTGCAGTGCTTTTCGGCGACGACATTATTGATTCCAAAACTCCGGCGCTAAAACAACTGATGGATGTATATGAAAAATATGGGGATCCGGTTGTCGCTCTTCAAAAAGTTCCTAAAAAAATGGTGTCACAATTCGGCGTGATCGGAGGAAAAAAACTCTCAAAAACAACCTGGGAAGTTGAACGTTTCGCGGAAAAACCATCTGAAAAAGAAGCGCCCAGCGACCTTATTGTTATCGGACGTTACATCCTAACACCATCTATCTATCCTCTTTTGGAAAAACAAAAAACTGGAAAAGACGGAGAAATAAGGCTGGCTGACGCTTTCCAAACACTACTTGAAAATAGAAACGCACTTTACGGCTGTGCGTTTGAAGGCGTTTGGTACAACTGCGGAAATAAACTCGGATTTGTAAAAGCCCAAGTCGAACTTGGCCTCAAACACAAAGAAATCGGAAAAGAGTTCAAAACATACCTCAAGCATCTCAAGATATGAGAAAAACATTCCCACGCATTATTGCAATCCTTTCTCTAACAGCGCTACTCGGCGCTGGTTGCGGTGGGCCTTCAACAGCTCAAAAGCTGGCAACACAACCGGTCACTCTTAAAGTTTGGAGAGTTTTTGATAACAGCAGTACTTTGCAAGAAACAATGAATGCTTACAGAGCACTTCATCCAAATGTTTCTTTTGAATATAAAGAGTTGCGAGTTGAAGAATACGAGGATGAACTTTTACACGCGTTTGCTGAAGGAACTGGCCCTGATATTTTTTCAATTCATAACACTTGGATCGGAGAATATAAAAGTTTGATAGCGCCGCTCCCAGAATCAACAAAAGTCGCGTATTCAGAAGTTAGAGGAAAAATCAAAAAAGAAAAAGTCTATACACTCAAAGAAGAGCCGTCGCTTTCAATGCGCGCGCTTAAAAATGACTTTGTTGAAGTTGTTTCAAATGATGTGGTGCGTGATAAAAAAGTCTACGGACTTCCACTTGCAGTTGATACTCTTGCGCTTTATTTCAACCGCGACCTGTTGAATTCAGCAAACATTCCAGAGCCTCCAACAACGTGGACACAGTTTCAAGAGCAAGTCACAAAACTCACAAAGATTGGTCAAAATAATACGGTTTTGCAAGCTGGAGCCGCGCTTGGAACCAGTAAAAATGTTGAGCGAGCATCGGATATTTTGAATCTACTCATGATGCAAAATGGAGTGAAAATGATTGATGATCGTGGTGTTGCAACTTTTGGATATGAATCAGGTGGATCGCTTTTGGCACAAGATGCAACGCGATTTTACACAGACTTTGCAAATCCACTCAAGCAGGTTTATACGTGGAATAGTAAGCAAGCGAATTCATTTGATGCGTTCGTAAATGGAAAAACAGCTTTCTTTTTTGGATACTCATACCATGCGCCGCTGATTAAAGCGCGTTCACCAAAACTGAATTTCTCAATCGCGCCAGTTCCACAAATCGAAGGTGGAAAAACTGTAAATTACGCAAACTACTGGGTAGAGACTGTTTCCAAAACAACTGACTTCAAAGATTGGGCGTGGAATTTCATTCAATTTGAAACAAATAAAGATCAAGTGAAGTCCTACCTAAAACAAGCCGGACGACCAACAGCACGACGAGCTTTGATTAGCACACAATTTGAAGATGAAACATTATCAGTCTTCTCTTCACAAACTCTCACGGCTGAAAGTTGGTATAAAGGTTCTGACGCGCAAGCCACTGAACAAGCATTTTTGGATCTAATTGACGCGACACTCTCCGGAGCTGATTTGCAAAAAGAACTTATCACAACGCAAAACAAGGTGAACCAAACATTCTAACTTTAATATGACATTTTTACGCCCTGAGCCTGTCGAAGGGTGTAATGCTATCTTGAAACAATTACTGCCTTCGACAAGCTCAGGCAATAACATCTTATGAGACAACGTATAGCCCTAATTCTCATCCTATTTTCCTTCCTAACACTTCCATTCGCGAGTTTTGCGTACATAAGCGATATTTGCAAAGGTAATGTTTGCCTAGCATCAGAAGTCGGCAGATTTATGCAAGGTATTTCAAAAGATTGCGGAAACTACGGCAATTGTTCGCTTGGCGACATCATGATTGTTTTCTCTGATGTCGCGTTGTTTATTCTTGGAATTGTGGGTTCGCTCGTGCTTCTTATGTACGTGATCGGTGGATTTTACATGCTCACGTCGCATGGAAATTCTTCAATGGTAACCAAAGGAAAAAGTTACATCACAATCTCAACAATAGGACTTTTGATTGTACTTTTTGCTTTCGTAATTGTTGAATTCTTATTGCGATCGCTAACTCTTGGAACAGTTTCTCTTGAAAACGAAAGTTGTCTGGGAAAAAATGATGGATTTACATGCGGAACAAACGCGCAGTGCTTAGCCGAAGTGTGTACGCAGATTCAACCAAAAACTGAATAACAATATGAAACAACTTATCTTTACTCTACTATCAATAGCCATTGCTTTCCCCTCATCAGCTCTTGCGGCACAACTTGTAAACCCTCTTGGAAAAGGAGCGACAATTGAACTTGTGATTGGACGCGCAATCCGAGCGCTTCTTGGACTTAGCGGAGTTGCCGCGCTTGCGATGTTTGTTTGGGGAGGATTTTTGTATCTAACTTCGCGTGGAGAACCAAAACAAGTGACTCAAGGAAAAGAAACTTTGAAGTGGGCAGTGCTTGGACTGGTTATAATTTTCGCCGCGTTTACACTCGTGAATGCGTTAGTGAGTGGTCTCACAACCGGAAGCGCTTTGGAAGCGCCAGAAACTCCAGCATAACAAAAAGCCTGTGTGGATAACAATTTACGCTTGTTTTTCAAAAATACTGTAAAATATATCTAACTTTGAATCTTAATCTTTTATTTATTTAACTTACTCTATGGTTATTGCAAACAGAAAATACATCGGCTTTGCGCTTGGCGCGGCCTTGGCTCTCATTGTGACAGCCCCATTACTTCTTGGTTCAGCAGTAAACGTCAGCGCTCAAACTCTCACAGCTGATGAGCTTTTCGGCGGAACAGGAGCAACAGGCTCTGGTTTTGCCGCTGAAGCAGGACTTGGAAGCGCGGATCTTGTTGACACAGTTTCATCAATCATTCGCGTTGCGCTTGGATTCCTTGGAGTTATCGCTGTTGTGATCATCTTGCTTGGAGGTTTTAAGTGGATGACTTCACAAGGAAATGACACAAAACTCAAAGACGCAAAGAACTTGATCTATGCCGGAATTGTCGGACTTGTGATAGTTCTAATGGCTTACGCAATCGCGAGCTTTGTTATCACACAAATTACTTCTGTAACTTCAGATACTGGAAGTTCAGGAGCTCCAGCATCTGGAAGTTCAGGAGCTCCAGCATCGAGCTAACAGTTCAATCCCCATTGCAAAATGGGGGTTCTTATCACCGGATGATTTCTCGTCCTGTGATACGAACCTATGCGTTTTTTTCTCCGACAACTTCCAGCAACCTTGATGATCGCATTTTTGTCTGCGACTCCAACGCTTGCGGAAAATAGTGCAATAGCTGAAATTCAAAAAGGATTAACTGCAACAAATAAAGAAGCTGGATATAGCAGTTTAAAGTTGCCGGATTTAATTGGTAATTTCATCTCTGTAATTCTAGGGGTTGTTGGAATCATCTTTCTAGTTCTTGCTGTTTACGCTGGAGTTATGTATATGACAGCCGGAGGAGATCCAGGTAAAGTCAAGAAGGCAAAAGAAATATTGACGCAATCACTTATTGGGCTCATTATAATTGTAGCCGCTTACGCGCTTACACAGTTTGTTGTGGATCAAATTATTGGTGCGACAAGTAGTGCATCAGCAGGTTAATAATCAAAATCTAAAATCGTAAATAAATAAATTATGAAACTATTTCACAAATTTGGAGCATGGGTTTCGGCTTTACCGATTCTTTTGCTCCCAGCAACGGCGTTTGCGCAATTGTCAAAATCACAGGAAACTCTCACAACGATTGGAGGCAAAATAACGGATAACGAACAAAAACTTCCAGAACTTATTGGAAGTATAATCAATACCGTGCTTGGAATTTTAGGTATTGTTTTCGTTGTTTATGTTGTTTATGCCGGTTATCTCTGGATGACAGCCGGTGGAGAAAAAGAAAAAGTCGAAAAATCCAAAAAACTACTTGGCCAAGCAATCATCGGAATCGTTATTATAGTTGCGGCTTACGCTATAAGTACATTTGTTATAGATCAAATTCTAACTGCAACAAAAGGTTAATAACTTATCAAAAACGCCGAGCCTTGCGCCCGGTGTTTTTTGTTTGTATAGAAACATAAAAATTTTATTGCCTGAGCCTGTCGAAGGATAAAATTTTGAGAAAGTACAATACTGCCTTCGACAGGCTCAGGCAATAAATAAAAAGCACCTCTACCCAGAACGTTCAGTTGAACATTCAGATAGAGGCGCAAGAGAGTCACCGAAGCGCGACAGCAGTTGTCGCGCTCATCTTCCAACGGCCTGTGTCGGAAAGACGGTCGAGCTTCGTCCTCACTGGTCTTCCCCACAGAATCTGCGGAGGCAAACCAGCGATTGTCACGAGACGGCCTGTTGGAACAAGATAAACTAGTTCGATCACGTCGCGTGGGCCGACGTTTGAAATGTACACATCGTCGATCCTAGATGGATCAACGCCCTTGAACGGTCTTGCATCTGGCTTTCCGTCATTGTTTATGTCTGCGTAGAACTCTTCGAATGGCACACCAGGATCCGGTTGAGCAACCGGCACCACGACTCCATTCTTTCGAACGACAATGCGCACGTGGTTCGCACCACGCCGAAAGTAACGAACACCATCAAGAAGTGACTGAACCCAGAGACGGTCAATACCTTCTACGTCTCTGGTAGTTGCCGCGAGTTGTCCAGGTGTGTCTATGACCCCGAACTGTACGCCGCCAACGAACGCGGGAAGAGACGGGCCTTGCGGTGGGGGTTGCGGAGAAGGCTCGGACGATGGACTTGGAGGTGGCGAAGACTCTGCGGGCTTTGCTTGATCTTGCTTCAACTGATCCAATTGCTCCTGCAAAGCCTTGAGCTTTTCAGAGGCCCCATCCTCACCAGCCTTCACCTTGCGCTCGAGAACTTTGATGTCCACTCCGCGCTTGCAGGCGTCACGCGCGAGAATCATCGCCGACGCAAATCCATCGAACTTGGTGTCACAGAACTCGTAGGCATCATCGATCTTTGACTGCGTTGGAACCTGTGCCAAAATGACAGAAGGAACCAGCACCAGCACCAAAACCACGATCACGCAAAACTTGAACATGGCTTCCTCCTTCGCAGGCTAAAGCCTGCGGCTACCGATGCATCCTTAACACTTCATTCATGTCCTGCCTTATGCACGCAACCTGTTCAGCCGGAGTTGTCGGCATGCGATCTTGAGGACAAGACGCAAATCCATCAGAGCCGATCGAACCAACACTTGTCGCACTTGCCGCAAACGAAGTCGTCTCACCAAGCGGCGGGAGTGAATAACTTTGCCGTCCAACAGCTTCGATCCACATCATCTCCGGACTTGCGCCCGGTACCATGACCTGACCGTAACCGTTGTGACCTCCCATGCCGTAACCGTAACCGTACTGGTTGTAACCGTATCCAGAAGTCACTTGACCGCCGCTTGTCGTGGCAGACGTTGGCAGACCTTTGTCAACCGACTTGTCCGCAACCGCCGACGTACGAGCGTTAGCTCTATCAGCCAGATCGCCTTCCTGAAGCTTTTGAACAGACGCGACAATCTTCGCAGCGCCATCAGGCGTCGCCATGCTCTGCTCGACCTCGACAGATCCGATCACTTTTCCGTTCTGATCCGTGAGATCGCGCTTCACTTGAACGCTAGCACAACCGTTTGAAGCCGCACCGATGAAGAAGAACAAGGACCCCCAGATCAGCCACCCGGTTACCTTTTCCATGATCAATTTCCTTTCGTCGACTTGCCTTCCGGCTGCCGACTCAAAACCTAACACCTAAAAACTAGAAACTGTGTATACAATTGAAAGGTACAGAAAAGTGGCTTTTTTCACCGCTTTTCTCTGCCTTCCACTCATTATTTCGAGGGTTAAATATACCACATTTTGGCTATTTTGTCAATGGATAAACAAAAAGACGGCATTGAAAGATATCAATGCCGTGAGAGAACTACTTGCACCCAACTGCTTCTCGACCTTCAGGAGAAAGTTCAGAGCAGTTGAGTTTGCCGAAATGTTGATGTCCGCCAGAAGAGATGGACACGATGTTTTGTAATGAAGGAGCCTGCGCTGGACCTGCTGTTTTTGTCACAGCAGGCCTTGGCGCGAACGGATCATACTCGTGCCGTCCGCCTTTGATCCATGGCATCGCCGCGATAGCAAGCGCGATCGCGATCACTGCCAGCCGCGCAAACCAACTCGTCTTCTTGTCTATGTACAGAGTGTTTCCAGAACGATACTTGGTTCGTTCAATCGGCCGCACGATCAGGAAGTGTCCAAGAACAAGAGTGGTTGCTAGCAAGAGTGCGCTTGAGAGAATCTGGTTGCCAGATACATACTCGAACGCCTTCTTGAACGCACCGAGAACCACGAGCCACGGGACACTTCTGATAAGCCAGTCCACAGCGATGATGATGAGTCCACCGATCCATCCATACTTTGCGCCACGGATAGTCAGCACTCGCGCCATCGCAGAAACGTCTGCCGCCTTGAAAGCCATACCAGACCCGATCGCCAAAAGAGGAATTCCAACGATCAGGAAACGAGAGTACATGCTTCCCCATGTCAGAATTGACAGTGGGATCAAGAACCCGAACGGAGCAATGAGAAGTGTGAACTTGAAGCCGAAGCTTGTGAGCCACAGCTCTGACGCACCGAAGATCCTCACAATAGGATTCAGAAGACCTTGAATAGGCCTGAACAGGAACAACAGAACCGTGATTACCCATGCTCCGATGAACACCATCCCAGCGGCCGGCCAACGCGGATCAGCATAACCAAGCATGGGCTGGGTCAAGTCTGCCGTGATTCCGTAGATCATTGCGAACACGCACGATACGAACAAGGCCACGACCCCGATCGTTGCACAGATCAAGCCGTAAAGCGCGACCTTGAGCTTGGTCGAAGTTCCGGCGCTGATCGAACCGCGATTACGCCAGATCCTCGCGCAAGAACGTTGGAGTTTGCTCTGCCATGTCAGCTCTGCTCCGAGCCAGTCGTCAATGAAAGCGACGATCGAGTCAAAGTCAACATCCGACAGCAGATAACTCGGCTTCGGGATGTTTCCTTCGAACCTCTCGGCCAAATGCTCGATAAGAGCGATGTCGCCCTTGTTCGGCAGGTCTTTGAAGAAGTCTTCTGCGAGCGACTGCTCGAGCGGACCTTTCTTGGACCTCGTGACAGACAGTGCGAGTAGAAGATCTCTTGCCCGAGCTGTGAGCTTCGCGCCCCAGCTGTCAGGCTTTTTGAGCATCTTCTGAATCGCTTCGAAGTCGCCCTTGTTCACAGAGCTCGAGGAAATCCGAGCAAGTGCAACTTGAAGCGAAACAAGTCGACACGGAAACGGCGTTGCAGGAACGATTTCAGTCTTCTGCGGTTGTCCTTTGCCGCCACCAGCCGTCTTCTTTTCCGGCTTGTGAGTTTGATCCCACAAGCGCTGTGCCATAGCGTAGTCCCGATCGAGAACGACAGGTGTCCCATCAGAATTTCTCAGAACTTTTCCGTCGCTTTCGCGAGCCGGAACGAAAAGCCGGTCTGGTAACATGTCTGCCTCGACAACGGAGTCGAGCTCTTTGTCACGAAGTGCATCGGCAACCGTTGAGTCACTGCGAACCTTGTCAACATGCTCATCGATCTGGCTTGCGACTTCTCCGAATGCCTCTGC
>JAGVFR010000022.1 GCA_020057555.1 bacterium
ATTATTGGTTGGGGACCAGGGCAATTTGGAGGAGGGGCAGTTGCCGCGCTTCACAACACAAATGTTTACGACCAACTTGGACTTCCATTTGGTGTTTATGGAACAGGAGGATTTATAGATAATAATTGGTTTTCACTTTGGGGAGAGGCTGGCACACTAGGGATCGTTTTTTACCTTTGGCTTTACATCGCGTTGTTTCGCAAAGCGCTTTTGATTTACTGCACATCGAATGACGAGTATTGGAAAGGCTTGGCAATCGGTTTTGCCGCGATCATGCTTGGAGTTGCGTTCAACGCGTTTACTTCTACGATTTTTGAGATACGAACTTTGGCATTTTATTTGTGGCTTTATGGCGGGATTATTTATGCGAATCATTCAAGCAAATAAATTTTACTATCCTCGCGGAGGAGCTGAAATTTACATGCTCTCTCTTTCGAGTTGGCTTGAAGAGCAGGGAAACACAGTAATTCCATTTGCGATGAAACATCCGAACAATTTTGAAACACCGTTTGAAAAGTATTTTGTAAGCAATGTGCAAACAGAATTTCCACCCCTTTCCAATGGGGTATTAAAGGGGATCGCCGCGCGTGTTCACACTTTTGGTCGCATGGTTTATTCGTTTTCAGCTCGACGAAAACTTGCAGAGCTTATTGCAAATGAAAAACCAGATCTTTGTCACATTCACAACATTTACACGCAAATTTCTCCGTCAATTTTACATACACTTTCTGATCAAAAAGTTCCTGTTGTGATGACTGTGCACGACCATCATCTTATTTCACCACAATACGGAATTTGGGCTGAAGGATGTGGAAAGGATTATCGAAATGTTGGAATTGCGCGCGGGACGTTTTCGCGTTTTCACAAAAATTCAATGCTGGCTTCATTCGCGCAAACCGTAACTTATAAGTTTCACCGTATTTTGCGCATCTACGAAAAACACGTCGCGATTTTTATCGCTCCGTCAGCTTATATAAAACGTCAGATGGTTCTCGGAGGATTTCCAAGTGAGAAAATACGAGTTAATCACTACGGCATTGATACAGGCAAAATTCAACCATTTTTTACGCACGACGGATCGTTTCTTTTTGTTGGACGGTTAAGTGAAGAGAAGGGAATAGATACGATCATTCATGTTGCAAAGTTGCTTCCTGACATTACATTCAATATCGTTGGTCGCGGTCCACAAATGGAACATCTTCACAATCTCGCGCTTGATGCTCCAAATGTGCACTTTTTGGGTTTTAGAACAGGAGATGAATTGCGTCAGATTTATGAAAAAGCTTGCGCGGTTTTGATTCCGTCGCGTATGCGCGAAGTTTTTCCGCTTGTCGCGCTTGAGGCAATGGCGTATGGGAAACCAGTCGTTGCAAGCGATGTTGGAGGAGTTTCAGAAATAGTTGAAGATCGAGTGAACGGATTTTTGGTTCAGCCAACAGATTTGCACAGTTGGACAGAGGCCGTACTGCGATTGTTTCACGACTCGAGTCTACAAAGACAAATGTCTCGCGCCGCACGGCAAACTGTTGAACAAAAATTTAGATTGGACGAACACTATCGTCGGCTGATTGAAATTTATAAAGAAGTTGAAAAATAAAAACTCCCGCTTTTTCAGCAGGAGTTTTTATGCTGGAATACCCAGTTTTTGTTCGACAATTTCAAGGCGTTCTTCTAGCCGATTATATTGACTTCTCATCATCACCAATTCCTGGTCAAGTGTTTCATGAAGTTTTGCAAAACGATCAACAGCAGAAAGTATCCGAGATTCAGTTGCTTGCAGTTTTTCTTCCATTATCGTTTCTACTTCTTCCTTCATCATCATGTGTTCTTTTAAAAAATCAATAACTTCATTTGTTGTTACATCATTCATATAGGAACATTATAAATCAATTCCATTCTTTGTAAAGAAAATAAAAACTCCCGCTTTTTCAGCAGAAGTTTTTATGCTTTTGCGTTTTTCAATTCTGGTTCCAATTGGACAAGTTCATACAGATATTCGGTTGTTTCAGCAATATCCTTCCAATCATAGTATTTGGCAATATGTTCTCGAGAAAGTTTTCCGATCGCTCGTATTTCATCCGGGTGCTCAAGCATGTAAACCATTTTTGTTTTTAGATCTTGAACATTTCCTCGGCTAAATGTTAGCCCGTGTTGTTCAAGCAATTCCATGTTTCCTGGAATGTTAGAACCAAGGACACATTTTCCATAACTCATTCCTTCAAGCACTGCAATTGGAAGCCCTTCAACTTCAGAAGGGTGCACACAGGCATAGCTATTAAGAAAGAGAGCGTGAAGCGTTGAACCTGTTTGTGTTCCAGTCATAACAATCGAATCATCAGTTCGCGCCATGTCACAAAGCGATCTAACATAATCATCAGTGCGCGCGCTTCCACCAACAATTGCAAGTTTGAAATCCGATGTTAGATCAGGACGTTCTTTACGAAGTTGTTTCCACGCTTCCATAAGCGTATGCGCGGCTTTAAGTCGAATCAAGCGTGAGCACATCATTAGATATTTGCCAGGTTCCAAACCAAACGCTGTGACAATTGTTGAATCAGCATCTTCTTGCGGAATCTGCGCGCCGTTTGGAATATACTTTGCATTGATGCCATGAGACATTCGACAGTAGGCTTCAAGAGTTTTAGAAACAGCAATAGTGGCATCTGGAAATGTAACAGCCATGCGTTCACCAAGTGAAAGCATGTGGCGCGCGAACCATCCCCATTTTTCATTGTGACGATCAATACTATGAAATGTAACAATCACGCGTGCTGATGGACGAAGAAGTTTTGGAAGCCAGCAAAGAATAGAAGGACCAACTCCATGGATATGGAAAACATCCACCTTTTCACGCGCGGCTTTGATAATAGAAAAAAAAGTATGAACAATGGCATCCAAGTGTTTTGTTGAAATTGTTGGTGCTTTTACACATCGAACTCCACGATGATTTCGAATTGGCCAGACATACCATGAACGACAAAATACGAGGACTTCATGTCCACGTGCGGCAAGTTCAGCGGAGAGCTCTTCAACGTGACGCTCAATTCCGCCGGCCCGAGCCGGGATGCCTTTTTGTCCGATCATTGCGATTTTCATAACGTCAATTTGACCCAAAATGATAACAAAAAACAGGCTTTTTGTCAATGGCCCTCTCTCGCTACCATGTAGCGAGATGCCAGAAAAGCCCGTTATTTGGCTGTTATTTTACTTTATTTTGTCAAAAGTGCCGCAATATCGTTTGTTGATGCACCTACAAAAGCTCCAGTCCAGCTATCAGTTGCATTTAGCTGGATTTGGCCTAATAATTCAGGGGTTAAATTATCCACAGTCGGCGTTACGCCTAGTTCAAAAGCAACACCTACGATCTTACTAGTTGGAGATAGGGTTGGTGGAACAGAAGCTGATTTCCAGCGTACTTCTCGTGTGTTTGGATCATATTCAACGCCTTTGTTTTGGGACACAGTTTGTCTACCAGTAAATCTAACGTTTGCTGGAAGTGTTGCTGTGATTTCAACATTTGAAAGTTCGTTTGTTGTTCCACTTATATGCCAGAAAATCCAATACGTTGTTTCTTTATCCGGTTGTGGCGGAACTGGTCCGCGTCCGATTTGATCGCCGGTTGCGGTTGTGTAGCGGGCAAATGAATCGAAAATTATCGGAGTTGTAAGAGGTGATTCTATTGTTGTGCCTTTTGATGTCACGACTGATTCAACTTCTTCTTTC
The DNA here is from genome assembly GCA_020057555.1 of bacterium. Taxonomy (GTDB): domain Bacteria; phylum Patescibacteriota; class Patescibacteriia; order UBA9934; family GWF2-40-263; genus JACQXU01. Next base: position 3,724 of record JAGVFR010000022.1, read on the forward strand.
ATTATATATGTCGCGGTTGGTCTGCTTGATATTTTCAAGTTTTCATATTCCTTCGTTTCACTTTGCGCGATCGTTTTTCGCAGAGTTGTTGTTATCTCAACAATTCCAGTTTCTTTTGGCGCGATTTTTTTCATTGAAACAACAGAAGATTTTTTTATAAACGGACTTTGCGCGTCAATTGTGAAAGAAACATTTGTGAGATCAACATCAGAAATGTTTTCGTACTCAACTATGAATATTACATTTTCTCCAGGACGCACTGTTTGTTTTTCAACACTGTGATGCAATGTCAAAGGAAGAGGAATTATTGGCGCAGTGTGTTGAAGTGTTTCTTGTTTGTATTTATCTTTGCCAAACGTGAATGAAGGTTCAAAAATAAAAGTTATTTCGTCTTGCGCGTTTTGCAAAACTCCTTCGAATTTTACTTCGCCTTGCTCACCGCTTTTAACTGTTGGCACATCAAAATATCCTTTTGTAAAAACAAATTCTTTTGGCCAAACTGGTTTGATGGTGATAGTTGGAAAATCAATTTCGCTTGTATTTTTGTAATGGATTATTCCTTCGATCGGCTGATAAGCTATCATCTTGTCTGGCAACTCAAGTGAAAGAGAGAGTGCTGAACTTGAGGGAGAAAAAATGTAAGTGTCGGTTTTTTCTCCAAACATATCGAATTTTTCTCCATGAACAAACGATAAACGAGTTTGAAAAGTTTGTTCACCTCCAACATCTCCGAACATTGTTCCTTTGATATGGATTGTTCCAGATCCGCCAACAAGGATTGTGCCGATTTCTTCAGGAGAAGTTTCTTGCAAAAGGAAATATTTTGGATATTTGATTTCAACTTTCGCGTTTCGAAGTTCTTCTTTTGTTTTGTTTGTATATCTAATAACAAGTGTTGATGGGGAACCGGAAATAACTTCTGTTGGTGCGACAGATGTTTCAAATACAATTCCGTCTTCAAAACGTTTTGGAACAAATAAAAATCCGATAATTGCGACAATCGCTAGCGCGACAGCAATTCCAACCAAAAATAAATCAATTGAAAAAATTAGACGAGCAAATTTGTATCGTTCTTTATAACGTGTGTTGAACCAGTGAAGAAAAGGGAATAGGAACATTTTTCCTGGATGAACTGAAATACAAACCGCTCGACCAACTGCCGAGTCGGGTTTGTTAACAGAATCGCACGCAATCCCTTTTTTGATTTCTTCTTTTAGTGCCATAAATAGAATTAAACCTCTGCTACTCTGCTACTTTACTCTTTAAACCCACTTAACGTAAACACATTTGTTGTGAGACCAAGCACTTCTGCGCGACCATCTCCATCAACATCGTTCGCAACAACTTCAAGTCCATTTCGTTCCTTTTTATCAAACACATAAAATTCATTCTTCAACTTTCCGTCTTTGTCGTAAATTCGCGCAAGTGGCTCACCACCAAATCCAGGGCCTGTAATAATTTCGTCAATGTTATCTCCGTTTGTGTCAGCAACCGAAACATTCACACCGCCTCGAAATGAAGGATCGTATGCGAAGAATCCCGGGTTGATAAGTTTTCCGTCTTTGTTATACACACG
>JAGVFR010000026.1 GCA_020057555.1 bacterium
AGAAGATAAAGTGTTCCAAAAAGCAGGTCGAAGTTCACCTTGCGTCGGCAACAGTCGCAGAACTCGGCTTTCCAAATGGCGCAAACACGGCCGATCTATATACCGCAATTCTGACTCAAGGCGGTCAACTCTGTCCTGCAGAAGTTGGTCCTGCATTGCGTCTGTGCCTCAAGGATCAACCCGAGTACGTGTGGCTGTGGATTGCCATGGAAGCTCTTTCCGATTCGAGCGGCGATCTCCTCCTCGTGTTCAACGTAGTCCACGATGATGATGGCCTGTGGCTCAGCACAGACCGCGGTCGCCCGGGTGGCCGTTGGAATTCTGGCGCTCGTGTCGTGTTCGTGGCTTCCTCGCAAGTATCTTAGCTCTTTGACTTCTGTCACTTGAGAGTTTTGCACTTTGACTCCTTCCCCTGTCTGTTTTTCAGATGGGGTTTTTAATTTGCTAACTCGTTTGAAAGACTGTATTATTTTGATGTATGTCCACAAAAAAGAAAGTTATTTCTCGACGAATTGAAGTAAAAAAAGCTCCGGAAGTTCAAAAAATTGAAATTACAAACGCGATTCCGATTTTGTTGTATAGACGAATTGCTTTGACATTTGTGATTATTGTTGCGGCTTCGCTTGCTGTTGTTTTGTATCTTTCAACAATGCAAGCCGTTATACGGGTCACTGCAGTTCCAAAAGAAGTTGTTGTTGATTTTATTGTGCGCACAACACGTATCGCAACTTCTGATGGGGAAGTGCAAGGCGAGGTGAAAAATGTGACTCTTGGGAAAAACAAATCATTTACACCAACTGGAACATCAAAAACAGAAATTGAAGATCAAGCAACAGGACTCGTTACAATCACAAATACAATGTCTTCAGTACAGCCGCTTGTTGCAACAACACGACTAATTTCTTCAGAAGGAGTTTTATTTCGTTTGAAAAAAGGAGTTACTGTTCAGGCAAATGGAAGTGTCACGGCTGAAGTTTATGCTGATCAAAAAGGTGTTAGTGGAAACATTGCGCCAACTAATTTTACGATTCCAGGTTTGATACCGGTAAAGCAAAAGTTGGTGAACGCGAAATCAAGTAATGCCTTTACTGGTGGAATTCGATATGAGTCTGTTTTGTCTCAAGAAGAAATTGATCAAGCAGTAGCTTCGTTTAAGACAGAACTTCTTGAAGAAGCAAAATCAGTATTAAGAAGTCAATTAACAAATAAATACACAGGCGAGGAATTTTTCGTTGATATTAAAGATGAAAAAGTTGGCGTAAAAGCTGGTGATAAAGTCGCGGCATTCGATGTCGCGTTTAGTGTTGAGGTGTCAGGCGTATTTTTCGATGAAGTGGCGCTTTCAAAAATCATAGAGAAAAAGTTGTATGAAGGAATTGAGCAAGGTCAGGAATTTTTGGATATTGGAACAGTAAATAGGAAAATTGTTGTTGAACAAGTCGATACTAAGCAGGGCGTTGCGCGATTGCATGTAACGCAAGTTGGAAACGCAATTCCATCTCGTGTGAATCAAGCGCTTGATGTTGAAAGATTTGTAGGAATGTCAGAAGGAGATGTAAGCGCGCTTCTTCTTAAAGAAGGTGTAGCTACAAAAGTAGATATTCAATTTTTCCCATTTTGGGTGCGTACGATCCCGCAGTTGAAGGATCATGTTTATATTGAAATACAATAGATATGAATGACAATCTTCACGCAATGCGACATACTTCCGCGCACGTTCTTGCCGCGGCTGTTGAGCGTTTGTATCCAGGAGTAAAATTCGGTGTTGGGCCTGTTGTTGAAAACGGATTTTATTACGATATTTTGTTTCCAGAACCAATTTCAGATGACGACTTGAAGACGATCGAAAAAGAAATGAAAAAAATCATCTCGGAAAAACACGAGATGGTTCGCGAGGAGATTTCACTCGACAAAGCCGTTTCGTTTTTCAAAGAGCACGGACAGGATTTCAAAGTTGAGTTGTTGAAAGATTTGAAAGAAAAAGGCACAACAAAAATTCAAACAGACGAAACGCAAGATATTGATATCTCAAAACCAGATGTCGCGACTCTTTATCATACTGGAGATTTTGTCGATCTTTGTCGCGGTCCGCACATCGAAAATGTAAAAGACGTAGGCGCGTTCAAACTTTGGAAAATTGCAGGAGCGTATTGGCGAGGTAATGAAAAAAACCCGCAAATGCAACGTGTGTATGGTCTTGCTTTTGAAACACAAAAAGAACTCGACGAGTATCTCGCAATGCTTGAAGAAGCAAAGAAACGCGATCACAGAAAACTTGGAACAGAGCTGGAACTATTTACAATTATTGATGAAGTAGGACCAGGTCTTCCACTTTTTTATCCAAAAGGCGCAATCCTTCGTCGTTTGATTGAGAATTTTATAATGGAACAGCAAGAGAAACGTGGATATGTTCCGATTTGGATTCCGCATATCACAAAAGGAAAGTTGTATGAAATTTCAGGACACTTGCAAAAGTATGATGCGATGTATCCTCCAATGGATTTACCTGATGAAGCGCAATATTATCTCAAACCAATGAATTGTCCGCATTTCATGATGCTTTACAAATCCACTGCACATTCATATCGCGACATGCCAATGCGTTGGACTTGCACAACTTCATGTTATCGTTATGAAAAAAGTGGGGAATTGTCAGGGCTTACACGCGTGCGCTCACTCACACAAGATGATTGTCATGTATTTTTGAAATCAGATCAAATTGAACAAGAAATAAATTTGATGTTGGACATGATTGATGAAACATATCGCGCGTTTGGTTTCAAAGATTTTTGGGTTCGTGTTTCAACAAGCGATCCAAATCAGAAAGAAAAATATATCGGCGATCCAAAAATTTGGGAAGAATCAGAAGCCGCGCTTGCGCGTCTTGTTGAAGGACGTGGTTGGAAAAAAGAAGTTGGAGTTGGTGAAGCCGCGTTTTACGGTCCAAAGCTCGATTTCATGGTGAAAGATGTGATTGGAAGACAGTGGCAACTGTCCACAATTCAACTTGACATGAATTTACCTGAACGTTTTGAACTTGAATATGCGGATAGTGATGGAAAAGCGAAACGTCCAGTTGTTATCCACCGCGCGATTCTTGGTTCAACAGAAAGGTTTATGGGAATTTTGATCGAACATTATGGTGGAGCGTTTCCAATGTGGCTTGCGCCAGTGCAGATTCGTATTGCGACTGTGAGTGAAGATTTTGTGTCGTTTGCACAAAAGTTGAAGACTGAACTTTCTGATGCTGGTGTCAGAGTTGAGCTTGATGATTCAGATATGAAAGTCGGAAAGAAAATTCGAAACGCGGCAATGATGAAAATTCCATGGACGATTGTGATCGGTGAAAAAGAAACTCAAGGCGGAGCGTTTGATGTGAATGTTTTTGGACAAGAAGAACATATTACGATTGGACAGGATCAGCTTGTTGGCGAGATATCAAAGGCAAGCAAACAGAAATAACTCGTTTTTAAACCATATCAATGACTAATTTCAAATGCCAAATGACAAATGAATGACTAATGACCAATTCGTCTTTATATTAGTTGTGTAAAAAAAGAACGGGCAATGCCCGTTCTTTTTAGAATTTTCCTGCACCTCTCATCGAATTTTCATAATCCTCGTAACGCTTATGTTGTCTATTGAGAACACTTCCAATATCAACTTTTCCTGAATCAATATACATGTAGTGCGCTTTTTTAAGTTTGTTGAATAGTTTTACGCGTTCTGTTTGTCGTCCGAAAAATTTTCCGAAAACACCGCGAGAATCTTCTGTGTTAACCATCTCGTCAAAACTTGATGGTAAACCTTCGTCTTCTGGTTTGAGTCCAAGTGAATCAAGAGCAATGTAGAGTTCAATGTAAGAACGTTCCCAAATTTCAAGTTCACCTGCGTTTTCTACTATTCCTGCATTTATGAGATCAGGTACTTTCACTGTGGAGTAATCCATTGAATAATCAATTGCTTGAATCTCGTCAGTGTCACGTTCTTGAACGTTCTCTTTTTTAGCTTCTTCAGTTTCTTCTTTCGGCTCCATTACAGATTCAACAAAATCTCCAGGTTTTAGACCAACCTTTTCAGCTTCTCTAACTTCTTCATGTTCAAACACAGATTCGATTACAGCACCAGGTTTCAGAGTTGTCTTTCTTATTCTTCGCAGTCTTGGTTCTATTGGAATAATTTTTGCTTCTTGTTTTGTTTTTGGAGCTTCTCCAACTTTTGGAAGGCTAAAGCCTTCCGCTACAGTCTCTTCAGGTTCTGCTTGTGGCTGTGATTCAGTCACTCTTATTGCTTGTCTAACCAGATTCAGGATTCCAAGAGTTGATTTGTTCATTTTATTGCTCTTCAACATTCCATCAATATAATCCATCACTTCTTTTGGACTCTCTTTATATGTATCCATTAGCTGGAAATAGAGTGCTGATCGCGCCTCATTTGGTTTTTCTTCTGTATCAAAATCAATGAGCACACCCATGTTTTCTAGCACCTCCATTTCTTTTTCAACTTCTTGGATATTTTTTTGCGCTGTTTGTAGAAGTCCGAGAGATTCAAGTCGTTTTGATTCAAGTTTATCTACGTCTTTGCCAATCTCTTCGTTTTGTTTTTGAGTCAACGCACTAATTCCATCTTCTATGGTTCTTTGAAGTTTATTTTGTCTGTCAATAACTCCTTTCCAGAATTTTTTTTGCATTGATCCTTTTTCTCGTTTTTTGGAAGAGTATTCGTTTTGCTCCCAAATTTTTCTTGCAATCATTGCATCAATCTGTGCTTTAACATCTAGTACAACATCAACTTTTTCTAGAACCGGCAATATGGCTCGATGACGATCATATTCGTTTCGCGCAACCATCCACGCGACCCCATCTTTGTTTTTATCCGCGTCTCGCATTATTTTTTCAAGTTCGACAATTCGATTTTGAACAGTTTTAGAGCCCTCTTCGTAAAGTGGATCTAGGATTATTTCAACAGCTCCATCAACTTGATTTGCGATTTCATTTTTTTCTTTTTTTGAAGCATCAGGATTCAAGGCAACACGCGCATCATAAACGGCATTTTCAACAGCATGAATTTCAACAAGCGCCGCATTATATTCTCGATCATTTTTTGCTTTATCAGCTTTTTGTCTTGCATGAGCCAATTGTTCTGTGAGGGCTTCTATACTCTGTGCCCGTTGTCCACCTTCTCGAATCACGTCTATGATCGCTTTTTCAGGATCTTTTTCTCCCATTGCTTTTGCAATAACTTTTGGAGCCTCTAATGCGAGGCTGGCCAATGCTTCTTTTGCTTCTTTGCCTTTCAAACCAGCCGCTTTAACAGCAGATTCAGCTGCGGAAGTTGCGGCGTCAGAGTAAAGGTCAAGTTGATGTTCTGTTCGTTCACTTCTTGCCAATTCATCTTTGCCGACAACACGTAAAAGAGGGCCTCCTTCACTTTTTCGTGCAAGGACGATCGTGTTTCCATCAGATGATTCAGAACTTCCAATTACAACCTCGTGAACCAGCTCTCCATCTGAACGAGTTGATTCGACTTCTGTGCCAAATTCATATGTTGTCATTTCAACTTCAGGAGTTTCAATGTTTGTGAACATCGGACCCTCAAATGATTCTTCGCGGGCCTCTTTAGCTGGGTTTTCTTGTTTTTTTGGCATATTTTGAATTTATTCTATTGACAAAAGATGTGTATATGATATGGTTTTTTTCTCCACTACACAAGTGGGTGGCGGTTTAGGCCGCGGAAAGGATGTTCTTTGTTATGGGAAAGGATGCTGACATAGTCGAACTGTTCTCCTTTGACAATCGGATCAGTCAGATGATTCACGGAATCGTTAGGAATCCAATGTTTGCAGAGTATTTGACTGATGCTCTGCGAGAAAACAGTGGAACACTAATGGTGGCTCGGCTCATTGTCGGGGCTCTTACTCCGTACTTGAACACAGCAGGACTGACAATCGGAAGAAATGACGTAACTCGTCTTGGGGTGCATAACCACAACGAAGACGTTATTGAACGCTTAAGTCTTGCTTTGAAGGCGGTTGAGCCCAACTACATAGCTCTTTCGCGCGATCTTGCGTTTAGTCTGTCCTATGATCCGATTGGAGTCTCTTCTGATCCGGATAAGCAAACGCACTGCATACCACGCCGCTCCGCGGTGAGTGAAGATCCTGAAGATCATGAGATGTACCTTCGTATTTTCCTTTGTGCTTTTGCAATGTGCAAAAGACTCGATATTGACCCGCGTCAGCCCAAACAGGCTGTTGCAGTGTCTACTGGGGCTAGGTCTAGTTGATCAGCCTCTTTTTTGTTATGATCCTTTTAGTATTTTTTGTCCTCTTCGTTCTCTCCCTATGTCTTTCCATAAATACCATCTCATTACTTACGGTTGTCAAATGAATAAAAATGATTCAGAGCGACTTTCTGGTTTGCTTCGTGGTTTGGGTTTTGAACCAACTTCTGAAAAAGAACAAGCTGATTTGATTTTGATAAATACGTGTTCTGTTCGGCAGAGTGCGGAGAATCGCGTGTATGGTCACATGAGCGACTTTGCAAAAATAAAAGAAAAACGTCCTAATCTTATCGTCGGAATAACAGGTTGCATGCCAGGACGCGATCGGAATTTGGAATTCAAAAAGAAAATGCCAGTTGTTGATTTATATTTTCCAACATCTCAAATGGGACAATTGCCGCGATGGATCGCAGAGTTGCGACCAGATATTGTTAACACCACTGACATTGTAGAAGATTACACAAAAATTATGCCGTATCGAGAAACAACTCGACAAGCATATGTTAGTATTCAAACAGGATGTAATAAATTTTGCACATATTGCGTTGTGCCGTTTGCGCGAGGTTTGGAAAAAAATCGCGCAGTTGAAGATGTTTTGTTAGAGATTCGAGATCTTGTTGTAAAAGGATGCGTTGAAGTTACACTTCTTGGACAAACAGTGAACAGTTATCGTGCACCAGATACGCATTTTTTTTCGAATGACAATCCGTACGAAGATCATTTCGCCGCTCTGCTTTGGGAGATCAATCAGATTCCTGAAATTAAACGCCTGCATTTCACAGCACCACATCCGATTCATATGACAGATGAAGTGATTGATGCGATGGCGCTTTCAGCGCACGTAAATTTTTTGCATTTGCCAGTTCAATCCGGCGATGATGAAGTTTTGAGGAAAATGAATCGGCGTTACACAGTTTCACAGTTTTTGGATGTGATTGATAAAGTAAAAAAACGAATTCCAGATATTGCGATTGGCACAGATATTATTGTTGGTTTTTCTGGTGAGAGCGAAGAAGCATTTGAAAAAACAGTTGAGCTTTACAAAAAAGTTAATTTTGATATCGCATACATTGCACAATATTCTGTTCGTTCAGGAACTGCCGCATTTCGCGCTTTTAAAGATGATGTTTTGCCAGAAGAGAAGAAACGTCGTTGGGAAGTTTTGCAAGCGCTAATGGAAAAAAATGTGTTTGAAAAAAATCAAAAGTTTGTTGGTCAAACTGTTTCTGTTTTGGTTGATAGAAATGAATCAGGATTTTGTTATGGAAATTCAAGAGAAATGAAGCTTGTGCGATTTTTGGGAAATCCAGAATTTGTTGGACAGATTGTTGGTGTTATTATTGATCACGCTGATAAGTGGCTATTGGAGGGAGTAAGGGAGTAAAGGGGTGAGTGGTAATGGCGAATTTCCCTTACTACTTTCTCCCTATCTCACTCGCCCCATTTATTCTAAAATCCACAACTTCATGACTCCACGACTCCCAAAACTTATTGCAATTATTGGACCAACTGCGTCTGGTAAAACCGGACTTGGAATTGAAATTGCAAAAAAGTTTGGTGGTGAAGTGATAAGCGTTGATTCGCGACAAGTGTATCGGGAGATGAACATTGGAACTGCAAAGGTCGGAAAGGACAGAGAGGGTGAAATAGTTGAGGGGATATCACATTGGGGGATTGATCTTGTTGATCCTAACAACGATTATTCAGTTGCTGATTTCAAAAAATACGCTGAACAGAAAATTGACGGAATCATTCAACGGAAACTTATTCCAATACTTGTTGGTGGAACAGGGCTTTGGATTTCGGCATTGATAAATAATTTTGATTTAACAAACACTCCGGCAGATTTCGAACTTCGCGCTGAATTGGAATCGAGATCGCTTGATGATTTGTTCGCAGAGTACAAACAACTTGATCCTGAAGGTGCAGAAGTAATTGATAAAGATAACAAGCGTCGAATTGTTCGCGCATTGGAAGTTACAAAGTTATCTGGTAAGCAATTTTCCAAACAGCAAACAAAAGGGGAATCAAAGTATGATGTTTTACAGATCGGACTTTCTGTTGATCGACAAAAATTAAACGCGCGGATTGATCAGCGTGTTGATGAAATGGTTGTCGCTGGTCTTGTAAAAGAAGTTAGAGAATTACAAGAGAAATATGGATGCGATATTTATTCAATGTCAGGGATTGGATACAGACAAATCTGTACTTTCCTAAAAGGCGATTCATCACTTGATGAAGCGATTGAAGAAATCAAAAAAGTCACCAGACACTATGCAAAGCGTCAGATGACTTGGTTTAATCGTGACAAACGTATCAAGTGGATTAAAAACTCAAGTGAAGCGTTTCCACTTATTTCAGATTTTTTAACTTAACAAGAAGCATGTTTCGAGTGAGTGCTGGTTCGGCTGCCCCCTCTGTTTCTTTCATTACCATTCCAATCAAAAACGTCAGAAGCTGTTCTTCGCCAGCTTGATATCTTGCGACCTCAACAGGATGTGCGGATAAAACTCGATCAACAACTTCTGCAAGCTCTCCCGCATCATCCATTTGACCGAGTTGCTGGTCTTCCATGATGTGTGTTGGATCGTTTCCATCATCAAGCATTGAGTTCAAAACTTTCAGTCCAGTCGCGTTATTGAGTTTTTTTGTTGCGATCAAAACAATAAACTCCGCAAAGTTTTCAGGTGTTATCTTGATCGTCCGAATATCAATACTTCGTTCAGACATAAGCCCTGCGAGTTTTGATAAAAGCCAACCAGAAACAAGGCGTGCAAGTTTTTCTTTCTCTTTTTCAAATACTTCACCTTCTGACCCCTCGAGTTCTGGAAGACTATCAAGCCACGCAATCAATTCTGAAAATGTTTGTTCTGTAAAGTTAGCAAGAGTTGGATCATCACAGATTTGTCGAGCGTCAGACAATTTCAAACCATACTCTTGTTGCATGCGGATTCGTCGCGCGGCAGGAAGCTCTGGAAGTTCTTTTTTCATTTCTTCCGCGATGTCTACAAGTTCAAGCGCTGGAATATCAGGTTCTGGAAAATATCTATAGTCTGCCGCGTCTTCCTTTGATCGCTGTTCTTCAGTTGTTTGTTTTGCATCATTCCAACCACGCGTTGTTGAAGTTTTCGGTGGATTTTCTTCTTCCCACAATTGAGTTTGTCGTTCGATTTCATATTCAAGAGCGCGTTCAACATGACGAAATGAGTTCATGTTTTTGATTTCTGTTTTTGGATTAAACGTTGCTCCAAATACAGTTCCGTCTTCGTTGTGTTTACGAAGAGAAACGTTTGCGTCGCAACGCAAGTGTCCTTTTTCCATGTCAGCATCAGACACACCAAGATAACGCGCAATCAAACGCAGTTCTTGTAAAAATATTTTTGTTTCTTGTGGTGAACGAAAGTCAGGCTCTGTGACAATTTCAATCAGAGGAGTTCCACCACGGTTGAAGTCAACACATGTTTTTCCGTTTTCCGTATGAAACGACTTGGCGGCATCTTCTTCCAAATGCGCGCGCGTGATTCCTATACGCGCTTGTTTTCTTTCTCCGTTTGGAATTTCAATGTCCAAAAATCCATTTGAAGCAATCGGCATGTCGAATTGTGAAATTTGGTAAGCTTTTGGAAGATCCGGATAAAAATAGTTTTTTCTGTCAAATTTTGACCGCTCCGCAATCGTGCAGTTCAAGGCAAGACCCATAAGAACACCAAAACGAATCGCTTGTTCGTTTGGAACTGGAAGCACTCCTGGCTGTCCAAGACAAATTGCACAGACGTTTGTATTTGGTTGAACATTTGTTTCATGCGCTGAACATCCACAAAACATTTTTGTTTTTGTCTTTAGTTGTATGTGGATTTCAAGACCTATGATTGATTCGTAGATTGGCATACTTTATTTTTCATTTTTCACCTCCAGATACACAGATGTCAAATATATTACAATCAACGGCAACAAAAGAACCTCTCCAATAGCTTCAAGTACCTGTATCCATAATGGCAAAGTGCCTGTGAGCATATCAACAAGATTAACGCCTTGTACAATTGCAATTAGACTCATTATTACCGAAAGAATAACAGAATAAGAAAAAAATAAAATGAAAGTTCCACCGATAACATTCAAAAAAACTCTCCAGAATTTTCCTTTAACCATTTCTTTGCTTGTTTGGAGCGCATCAATTCCACGCTTTCCGTCAAAGATTACATTAAATTGTGCAAAACAAAACCAAACAGCGAAAAGAAACGCAGGTACCACAAGCAACAAAAAACCACCTATTAGCATTAATATTTGCAAAAGAGCAACTGTGAGAACAGGTTGTATCAACGATGTTGCGACTTTAGCAACTTTTTTTATTTCGTTTGTTTGGTTTGAAAAAAAAACTTTCGAACACATTGCAAGCGCGATCACGACCCAGAGCGTTACAAAAATTTCAACAACAGAAAGAACAAACGCAATAAGTTCAACACTTTGTGAAAGAGGAAAAAATCCAAGAAGAACAAAAGCGGCAAAAGTAAGTAAAAGCCAAGATGAGTATCCTAGAAATGTAGAAGCGTTCGCTTTATATAAGCGGACGCTTTTTGAGATTAGTTCAAATGGAGAACTCATATTCTTACACCTCCTCTCCTTTTAATGCTTGATAAAGCAAAATGTCTGCGTTGATTATTAGTGGATTGATAAGCACGGCAATCAAAATCGGAAACGTTGATTCGACAATTGTCTTTATTCGTAATTGAAGATCAAGATTAAGTCCACTTGCAACATCAAGCAAAATTTCTGTTACATACGCAACGATAAGCATGAGAAATATTCCAAAAATAATAAAAACCAGTTTTGGGACAACTAGTCGAAGGAACGTTCCCCAGAAACGACCTTGAATCAATTTTCTGCTTTGGATAAGAGCTTTTTTTCCTTGCATCCCATCCATTATTGTTGCGATTGGAGAGAAATAATATTCAACCATCCATTTGAAAGAAAGCACGAGTGCAACGAAAATTCCAATCAACAGTAGAATGTCGCCAATCTCAACCAAAGTTACGTTGTTAAATAGAGCACCAAGTGAAGCTAAAATAATGGAAGGTCCAAAACCGATGAGTATTGCTACTACCAAAAGAAAAGCGACCATCAGCGATACAACAAGAGTTGGGAAGAATAAAGGTTTTGTTTCTTCGTGCGCGCGTTTGATACTCACATTTTTTCCTTGCAAGTAACCTTTTGCGAGTCTTGAAAGTGAAATAAGAACCCAAAGTCCGAGCAAAGGAGCAACAATGTAATTTGTAAATATGAAAAGAAGTATTCCGGTGTTTTCAGAAACAGATAGTTCGTTTGAAAACCAAAGTGTGCTTGCAGAAGGGTAAAGCGCGAGTGAAAGAATATAAAGAATGGCAAGTAAAAGAAGCCAGCTTGCAACACTCATAAATTCACTGAAACGTGCGCGATATAATTCCCAAGATTCATCAATGATCCGACCGATTGAAATAAGTTTTGGCATAGAGTAATAAAGTAGAAAAGTAGCAGAGTAGTAAAGTAGAAGAGCTTAGAATTAACATGTAGAGAGAATTTTTGCGATGAGTTTTTGAGCGCGAGTTGAAGTTTCTTCAATAGTTCCTGTCATGTCGAGTGTGTAAATGTGAGTTCCGCGTGATTCAAACAGTTCACGAAACCACTTATCATCAAATCCGTTTTCTGTTTTTTTTAGAAACTCCAGCTGTCCGAAAACACCTTTTGAATCATCATCACGCTTGGCAATTCGCACGGCGGCTTCTTCAGCAGGAAGTTTTGTGAGAATCAGCGCGTCTGGCGCGTATTCAAGAGCCAATCTGTTTCCATGGAGATTAACCACGGTTTCGCGCGGAACGCTATTTGGCATGATCGGCTGGTAAACAATTGACGTTGTAACACCACGATCTTGAATAATTGTTTTGCCAGCTTTAAGCGCTGGAATTATCAAGCGTCTGTACATTATTTGCCGATCAAGAGCAAAAGCATGCGCGAGAATTTCACCTTCGTATGGTTGGTCATCTCTTGAAAGTTCGTATCTAATTGCACGACCAATCCAAGTGCGAGTTGGCTCGTACGTGAAATAAACATCGTAGTCGGAGATTTGCTCAAACTTCGGTGGTTCAACATCTTCCCATTGCGAAAGACGAAAGATTTTGTGATGACATGATTCTGCCCAAATTTGAACAGCACGCAAAACAGTGGATTTACCACTGCCAGCGATTCCGTCAACCATAATGAATCGTCCTGATGTCATAGAAATAATAGCACATTTAGCCTTTAGCCGTTAGCCCTTAACTTAAAGAATGCGTAGTTATAACTAATGGCTAGTGGCTAACGGCCAATGGCTTGTCACCCTGTTGAACCAAAGCCTCCGCGGTTTGGACTTGTGAGTTTTTCAACTTCTTGAAAAGTGGCTTTTGCAAACGGCACAAACATTGCTTGCGCAAGTCGATCGCCTTTTTTAACCTCGATTGGTTTATTCGTGAAATTAAACAGTTGTAAGTGGAGTTCGTCTGTTGGTCCGCAATAGTCATTATCCACAATTCCGATTCCTTGCGGAAAGCATAGGCCGTATTTTTTAGGAAGCGACGAACGCGCGGCGACTATCATTACATAGTTTTCTGGCACACACACAACAAGTCCTGTGCGCAAATGCACGAGTTCCCCAGGTTTTATCGTTGCGTTATCAATGGTTGAAATATCAAAAGCACACGCGCCAATCGAATAATAAGCTGGAATAATGGCATCAGGGTGGCATTTGAGGATTTCCACAGGTATGGACATAACGGTGATATTTTAGTAGGAAAGTAGTAAAGTAGCAAAGTAGCAGAAGGGAGTCACAGGTAAGTTTTAAAAAAATTTTGTTTTTCCTAATACTACTTTTCTACTCTGCTACTTTACTGTTATTTTTTCCTATGACCCCATTTGATATCCAATACAAAGCCGCTATTGCCGACATTATGGACAATGGCTACGAGATTCCAAATCCATGGTCTGGGCGCACGACTAAGATGTTGCCAGGAGTCACACTTCGAGTTGATCTTCAAGACAGTTTTCCTTTGCTCACATTGCGAAAGATTCCGCTCAAGATTTTTATTGCTGAACAGATTTGGTATTTAATGGGACAGAACAATCCAACTTGGCTTCAACAGTTCACAAAAATTTGGGATGATTTTTTGGAAGAAGATGGAACTGTGAAAGCTGCATATGGTCATCGATGGCGTCATCACTTTGGACGCGATCAGATTGATTGTCTTGTAAATCATCTCACTCAAAATCCGCATTCGCGGCATGCGGTTGTTGTGACTTGGGATCCTGCGGACGACGGTCTTGGTGTTGATTCAAAGAAAAATCTTCCATGTCCATACACATTTACAGTTAACATTGCTGGTGGAAAATTGCATTTGCACAATATCATCAGAAGCAATGACATGATGCTTGGATGTCCGCACGACGCGGCTGGGTTTGCATTACTTCAGACCATTTTGGCAGACCGACTTGGAGTTGAACCTGGAATTTATACTCACTCAATCAGCAACGCGCATATTTATGACAATCATTTTGAAGCCGCTCGAGAACTTGTTTCGCGCACAAACGATCATGGGCCGGTTTCTTTGCGAGTACCATCTGGAAGTTATGAACGCGCTGTAAACGGTGATACTGAACTTGTGAACCAAATTTTTACTTCACTTAAATCACAATACCAACCGCTTGAATCTATTAGTGGAATGGAGATCACAGTGAATGTATATTGATATGAAAGTTATTTTACTTGCCGCAATTTCGGCTGATGGAAAAATCGCAGAGCATGAAGGTCAGACGTCTCTTGATTGGACATCAAAAGAAGACCTGCGTTTTTTTGTTGAAAAAACAAAAGAGGTTGGTGTTTTGATTATGGGTCGAAAAACATTTGAAACAATTGGAAAGCCGTTGAAAGGAAGGAGGACAATAGTGATGACAAGGGAGAAAGGGCAGACATGGGATAAAGGAAATAGGCCGGGTCCCCAGACCCCGCCAGAAGGAGTTGTTGAATTTACAAGTGAACAGCCTCGCGAGATTTTGAAACGATTAAAAAAAGACGGACACGAGAGTGTTGTGGTTGCAGGTGGATCGTCAATTTACAGCCAGTTTTTAAGTGAAGGACTTATTACGGAGGTATTTTTAACTGTTGAGCCTGTTTTGTTTGGTGATGGAATACCGCTTGCAACAGGATTCGATAGAATGAATTTATCGCTTGTTGAATCAACACGACTTGGTGATGGTTCTGTTTTGTTGCATTACTTATGTCAGAAATAAATTATCCATTTTTGCCTGATGGAAAAGTTTTTTGTTTTGTCAGTTTGAACGATCCATTCATGCAAGAAGCCGCGCGCGCAAGAAAAGAATGTGCCGGCGATAAGTTATATCCAGTTGGCACAGTGCTAGTTCGTGATGGAAAAGTGATCGCGCAAGCTGGAAATGGGTTTAATAAAGGTTCAGGAACGCGACATGTTTGTCCAAGAATTGTGTTTGAATGTCCGAGCGGAATAGGATATGAGTTGTGTCATTTGCACGACGCTCCAGGACATGCAGAACAAATGGTGGTTGCTGTTGCAAAGGAGGCTGGGATTGATACGTCAGGAGCAGACATTTATTTGTACGGCCATTGGTGGTGTTGCGAACAATGTTGGAAAGTGATGATTGAAAATGGAATTAGTAACGTGTACTTGCTTGAAAATGCGCACATCGAGTTTGATCGAGATCGTGTATATTCACAGACCCTTCAATCATCAGTTAAATCAGCTTACATCGCGGGATCGTATACAAACAACCACGGTTTGGCTGATGATAAAGTTGTACACGAAGCGCTAGGTCGTGTTTGCGAGGAACTTGCTTGTGAACCAATAATTCCGTTTCGCGATAATCCTGAAAATCAAAAACCACGCGAAGAGCGTCATGTTCGTGCGGTTTATGAGTGGACTGAAAATAAAATTAGAAATTGCGACGTACTGATCGCGGATGTTTCAAATCCATCACTCGGAGCTGGCGGTGAACTTGTGCTTGCTTATACGTTTGAGAAACCAATTGTTCTTGTTTCAAAAAAAAATTCAGTGATTTCAAATTTTGCTCTTGGCAATCCGGCGATCGTTTATCATGTTAAATATGAAACAGCAGAAGAAGTGTGTCGGATGTTAAGAAATGTTTTGAAACAACTTTAAACACTTAACTCCCGATCGGTAGTTAAGTGTGATTTCGAGTTTTTGTTTTTTTGTTGATAGATGTCAGAGCTCTTGCTTCAAAAACATGCACCCATGTTTCAGCTTTCATTATTTTTATCAATACCGCCATTTCTTTTCCAACATCGAATTCCGAACTCCACAAACTAAGATGGATCATTTTGAAGTGTGAATCTTTCAAGAGTTTTCTTAAAGCCCAACGTGTTGAACTGGCTTGTTCAGGAATATCAAAACTTATATAACAACGCCGTTTGCCAATTAGTCGTTGTTTCTTTTTATGAATTGATCGTTTTAAACCTTCTTTTATGCCACTTTCAGTCAAAAAGAAGTAAATTTCGTTTCCTTTTTTATTTATTCGTAACAGCTTTTGTGTTTTGAGCCGCCGTATAGATTGGTTGATCTCTGACTTTTTGATTCGTTGTAGATTCCGTTCTTTTCGTGCGAGCATGTTACGTGCTGATTCAACATTTCCTACTGTTCGTAACACGGCATGAGGATGATAAAATAAAAATAGAAGATCGTCGGCTTCTGATAAGAGAACATCGAAGATTTTAGATGGAATAGAATTTGAAGCGATATTTTTTGACATAATAAAAGTGTAACACACTTAACTCCCGATCGGTAGTTAAGTGAAATTGTGAATGGAGGCTTTTTTAACTAAAATAAAATCACCCACGTCCTAGTCGGACATGGGTGGAGAAAGAGCAACTACCTCCCATCAAATCGTGGGGCTTGCAGACCATCCTCGAGACTTGGAACGACAATGACCGGCACACCATTGATCGTTCCGATTTGGCCATCGTCGAGATGGCAGTTCAGATCACCGACAGTGCTGGATTTCTGCCCTTGTACGTTGTCGAGCCACAGCGTGAATGTGAAATTGAGCATCACAGCCCATTCTTCGCTCGAAATACTGATCGAATTTACTCCGGACTCGGCCTCGTGTTTGGTGCGTTTAATGATTTCACGTCGACACCTCTCAATCCAGCCACAGTCCTCGTCAGTGTGCGCACTCTTGCCACCGTTGACGCCGTCTGAACAACGGACGCGATAGAGTTCTCCTGACTTGCGATCTCGGAATGTCTCATACCATCCAATTCCGTTGTACCCACCGATCGCGTCAGAATTGCGTCCGACACCGTGGGTCTCGTTGTCGTTTGGAGTTTTGACCGGCCGATCAAATGGGTGTGCGAACTGTCGCGTCAGAAGTCGGCTGAAATTCATTAGATCCTCCATTGGTCATAATCAGGCAGGATTGTCTGAACCGAACAGAATATCAAGAAATTGAAGTTTAGTCAATAGACATTGACAAATTCGCATAAATCATGTATTCTTTTGGCTTCTTTATCGGCTTTATTACAGCTTTGAGAAGATGTCAAAAACATCTTTTGAAAGCTGCGATCAAGCAGTGAGTTAAAGGGATATGACTCATGGCATGTTTTCCAGCTCTTGGTGAGGTATTTGAACTAACACTTGACGGAAATGCTCCAGAGAACGATCCAATTGAAATGGTTCACAGGAGCGGGGAAGTCGGGTTTGAAAAATGGCAACATAAAGGGAGACAAATCAACGGCGTTCAAACGCGTCGTTTCAAGCTAGTCGCAGTCGGGTGTTGCGATCATTTCAATTTGGTTGTTGCAATGCTAAAAGAGCACGGCAAAATTCCAGAAGGTCAATGGCGCGAAGCATTGATCGAAAAGTTCCAAGATGCTGATGGTAATGGAACTGTTGGAATCGCCGATGATTCTTGGAGGGATCAATTCGTTGATTTCTTTTTCCCATGCATTCGGGCCAACTGCGGACCAATTTGCATTCCTTTTTTTGACTGGACAGAAGGCGGTTTCAACAACTATTGGCGCTGGCTCGTCGAAGTAGACGAGTAAAGACTCCTTGCGGAGCTTGATGAATCTCATCGCTCCGTTTTTTATATCCCAAATTTTTTTTTCAGTTCTTCCAATTTTCCTGATGTTAAAAATAGACGTTCTTCTTCTTTGTCCAAAACAAAATTTTGTGAGTTTGAATCCGTGTATTTTGACGCTGTCATTCCGTGCATGTTTGCTTCTTCAGGAGTAAGCGGCATGTTCAATTCTTGAAAGATCACTTGGCATACACGTTCGCCAGGATAAATGCGAATGACTTGATCACCAGCTTCGTTTTTCATTGGGAAAATAAGATGACCTTTGTAGCCAGTATCAATGATTCCAGAAAGAGAAAGATCAATTCCGCGACGGTTTGTTGATGTACGCGGGAACAAAACAGCCATGAGATTCAGAGCGTTGATTTCAATTCGTTCAAGCGATGTGCCGATTACAAATTCATTCGGAAGCAAATCAAAATACTGTCCATCTTGAAGCTGAACTTCATCAAATTGTTCTTTGTGCGTTTCAGCATCATCTATCGCGACTTTGATTGCGCGTCGTCCTTTTTCATCAACTGTCCAATTGCGTGGAATCAAAAATTTGTATCCAAGTCTTAAATCAACCGCGTGTGGTTGAAGTTGAAATTTATCAATCTTTGGTGTGAAACGAAGATCACCAGAAGAGATTGCAGATAGAATTTCGCTTTTTGTGAGGATTGACATAAAGAAAAGTCACGGATTACTCCATGACTCTATCATACACTAATTTACTTCGATTTTTATTCCAGGACCTACTGTTGAAGTGATTGTTGAACTTTTTAGAAATATGCCTTTTGATGAAACTGGTTTTAGACGTTTGATTGCTTCAAGAAGAACTTTGAGATTTTCTTTGAGTTGATCTTCGGTGAACGATGCGCGTCCAAAGACCTGATGAATGTTTCCAGTCGTATCGTTCTTAAAACTTTGTTTTCCCGCTTTTTGTTCTTGAATCATTTTTGTGATGTTCGGTCCAACAGTATCTGTTTTTGGGTTTGGCATGAGACCGCGTGGTCCGAGCAAACGAGCGAGCTTTGCAATTTTAGGCATCATGGCCGGTGTTGCAACTGCGACATCGAAATCGATCTGTCCTTTTTGTAGAATCTTTTCGATCAACTCTTCGTTGCCCACAATGTCCGCTCCAGCTTTTGTTGCTTCTGCTTCTTTTGAAGGTTCAACAAACGCGGCAACACGTTTTGTTTTACCAACTCCATGTGGAAGCGCGATTGTTCCGCGAACTTGCTGATCGGATTTGCTTGGATCAACTCCAAGATTGATGTGTAATTCAATTGCTTCGTCGTATTTTGCTGTTGCTGTTTTTTTGACAAGCGTTATTGCTTCGTCAACTGGATAAACTTTTGATTTATCAACTAACTTTCTGGCCTCCTGTAATCTTTTGCTTGGCATAGTATTTTGTGGTTCAAGCGCTCGTGCGAGCTCCCACTATTATTTTTTTTGGATCATGTTTTTAAGCTTCTTTCTTCATCTCTTTCCAATCTCGTAGAACAATTCGGAAGTGGACGAAGAACAATGGAAGACTGACAATCAACATTGAAATGTCACGCACTAGAGATTGTTGCTTGCGTACTATCGCTGATTGTTTTTCTTGTTCTTTATTTCGTGCGCATCGCGTTTCAGTTTCTTCAGCCGTCTCTTTGACGTTTTCTTTTATGAATTGCGGTTCACAGTACATTGGCCATTCTGGCGCATCAGCAAATTTGAATACGTAAGTTTTAAGAGCGACATTGATCAAATCTGACACTGAAAAAATTAACATCATGAGAGTAACGAACGACACAAGCGCGAAGTAAATTCGCAAAATGACCGAGCCTCCTTTTGTGGACATAAGAATAAAGTTGTAAAGTTAATTTTTATTTTATCTCTACTCCCATCTGTTTGGCTGTTCCAGCAATAATCTTCATTGCTTGTTCAACATCCTGTGTGTTTAGGTCAGGAAGTTTCTTTTCAGCAATTTCTCGCAGTTGGGCTTTTGTAATTGAACCAACTTTGTCAGTAAGAGGCTTACCAGAACCTTTTTGGATTTTTGCAGCCTTTTTGATCATGTCAGAAGCTGGTGCGGTTTTCATTACAAAGTCAAACGTTCGGTCGTCATAAACATTGATGATGATCGGAACGATCTCTCCGCGTCTGTCTTGGCTTGCTTCATTGAATTTCTTAACAAATTCACCGATTGGCAAACCATGTTGACCAAGTGCTGGACCAACTGGCGGTGCAGGTGTGGCGGCTCCTCCTGGGATTTGGAGTTTAATTTGGGTTTTGAGTTTTTTTGCCATATCGTCAGAATCCTAATTTAAATCTTCTTTATTTGCAAGAAATCAAGCTCAACAGGGGTTTCGCGTCCAAACAATGACACAAGAACCTTGACTTTTCCTCGTTCTTCGTCCAAATCTGCCACTTTTCCTTCTTGGCCTTTGAATGGGCCGTCAGTGATGGTAACAGGTGAACCTTTTTCAACATCGAGTTTGTATTCAGGCTCATTAACACCCATGCGTTTTTGCAAAGCCTCCATTTCTTCTGGCGCGATTGGTGTTGGTGTTGTACCTGTTCCGATAAATCCAGTGACGCTTGGTGTATTTCGCACGACATACCATGAATCATCAGTCACGATCATTTCAACAAGAACGTAACCAGGGAAAACTTTTTCCTCGATTGTTCGACGTTTTCCGTTTTTGATTTTGATTTTTTTCTCTTTCGGAACAAGAACATTGAAGATTTTTTCTTCCATGTCCATTGTCTCAATACGTTGTTTTAAATTTTCATACACGTTTTCTTCATACCCAGAATAAGTATGAATTGCGTACCAACGTCGACCGAGTTTGGCGGTTTGTTTGGACATAGGGGAGAGTCAATGTAGTCAATGAAGTCGCAGAGTCAATGTAGTCACTTTATAGACTAAATTGACTCCTTTGACTAAATAGACTTTATTTTGTTGTAAACTCAATGAGTTTTTCAAGTCCAATGTTAAGTAGCCAGTCAAAGCCGCCGAAAAAACCAGCGATGACAAGACTTAGAACAATTACAACCAAAGTATACTTGTTTATCTCTTGTTTTGAAGGCCATGTTACTTTTTTAAGCTCTTCTTTTGACTCTTTAAAATATTGGAAAAGTCTAAGCGACTTCATATTTTGGGTTTTTTAAAATGGCCTGTTGGCCATCTAAAAAGACAATACACTGGCCTGTGTAATATGTCAATGATTTTTAAACATCGAGATTTTTTACTGTCTTGGCATGAGTCTGAATGAATCGTTTGCGTGGAGCAACATCAGATCCCATAAGAATATCAAAAACCTCATCAGCTCGTTCTGCGTCTTCGATCGTCACTTTCTTGAGTACTCGAGTCTGCGGATCCATTGTTGTTTCCCAAAGTTGCGACGCGTTCATTTCTCCCAAACCTTTGTATCGTTGGATATTAACTTTAACTCCCTTGACTTCCATTTCTTCAGCTTCAGTTTCGACCTCTTTTTCATCAGTTTCTTCCTTCTCTTCCTTTCCACTCGCCCCTTTCTCCCCAAGCAATTCCTCAATCCCTTTTTGTTTTTCATCCTCTGAATATGCGTAACGGAAATTCTTTCCAATGTTCACTCTGTACAACGGAGGTTGAGCAATAAAAATATGACCTTGATGAATGAGTTCAGGGAAGTATCGATAGAATAGAGTTAGAAGCAAAGTTCGAATGTGAGCGCCGTCAACGTCAGCATCAGTCATTATCACTACGCGTTGATAGCGAAGGTCTGCGATGTTAAAGCCTTCACCAATGTTTGTGCCAAGCGCGATAACAAGAGATTTGATTTCGTTGTTTGCAAGCATTTTATCTAATCGCGCGCGTTCAACGTTCAGAATTTTTCCACGTAAAGGCAAAATAGCCTGATGTTCTCGATCGCGGCCTTGTTTTGCGCTACCACCAGCGGAATCTCCCTCAACAATGAAAATTTCAGAGTCGTTTGGATCTCTTGATGAACAATCTGCAAGTTTTCCAGGAAGTGTAAGACCTTCAAGCGCGCCTTTTCGTAAAACAGTGTCGCGCGCTGCTCTTGCGGCACTTCGTGCTTGCGCGGCAAGAAGACATTTTCCAATAATTGCTTCTGCATCACGAGGGTGTTCTTCTAAAAATATTTTCAAAGCTTCACCAAAAACTACTTCCACCGCAGTTCGCGCTTCTGGATTTCCAAGTTTTGCTTTTGTCTGACCTTCAAATTGTGGTTCTTCAAGTTTAATACTAATGACGGATGTCAAACCTTCTCTGACATCTTCTCCAGTCAGGTTTTGGTCTTTTTCTTTGATGAGTCCTTTATTTCGCGCGTAGTTGTTCAGTTCGCGTGTGAGAGCGGAACGGAAACCAACGAGATGCATTCCGCCTTCAGGGTTTGTGATGTTATTTGCGAAACAATGAATTGATTCGTGATATTCACTTGAATACTGCAGGGCAACTTCGACATCCATATTTGTTGCGTCGTCGTGTTTTGATACGTAAAAAACATTTTCATGTTTTGGTTCTTTTCCACGATTGATGTGTCTTACGTATGACGCGACTCCTCCTTCAAAATAGAAAGCGTAAACATTTGTTTTGCCTTCGGTTCGTTCATCAGAAATAATGAGTTTTAGACCTTTTGTAAGATATGCTTGCTGTCGGAGGTGATCCAAAATTGTTTGAAAATCAAACTCGATCGTTTCAAAAATTGCTGGATCTGGTTTGAATGTGATTGTTGTGCCAGTGCCAGTTGCTTTTCCAACCGGTTTTACTTTTGATTTTGGTTTTCCGCATGAATATTCTTGCATCCAAAGCTTTCCATCGCGCTTAACTTCCGCCTTAACGTAAATTGACAAAGCGTTCACAACTGAAACTCCAACTCCGTGCAAACCTCCGGAAACTTTATATCCACCTCCACCAAATTTTCCTCCAGCGTGGAGTTTGGTCATGACAAGTTCAAGAGCTGAAACTTTGAATTGAGGATGAATGTCAACTGGAATTCCACGACCATGATCTTCAACACTAATCGTGTTGTCTGACAAAAGGCGCATGGTAATCTCTGTTCCGTGTCCTGCCATTGCCTCGTCAAACGAGTTGTCCATGACTTCCCAAATCAAATGATGAAGTCCTGTTGGACCTGTTGAGCCGATATACATTCCCGGGCGCTTTCTTACCGGGTCGAGTCCTTCAAGGACTGTAATTTCTTTTGCGCTGTAAGATTCTGTGGAACCTTTTGTTTGTTTTTTTGGCATACGAAAAATCGGCTTCAGCTTACCATGTATTCCGCCTTCGTGGAAGAGCAAAGCCGTGATATACTTTGTTGGTATGGTGGATCAGAGTTTTTTGCATGAAGAAGAAAAAGAATTCAAACGTTTTTACAGCCTTTCAGTTTTTTGGGTTGAGAATCAAGTCCTCTTACGAAAAATAGGCTTTGGAATTTTTATTGCGTTTGATGGCTTTTTGTTGTTGTTTGTTTTTTGGACAATGATCGATTCGTTTGCATTAAGTTACGATAACGAAAACAGGGAAGTGGCTCAAATGGTCGCATACGGTCAACAAGATTTGCGTTCGTACACAATAGCAAATTCCGCAGACCCAATTCTTCAAGAAGATGTTCGAGTGTTTCCAATCGGGAATTCTCGTTATGATTTTTATTCCCAACTTTCAAATCCTAATCCTGATTGGTGGGTTGAGTTTAAATATCAATTTTTGTTTGACGCAGGAGAGACAACACCTGAAAATGGGTTTTTACTTCCTGGTCAAGAAAAGCCCGTGATTTCTCTCGCCGTTACTTCACAAGTTCCAGTGCAAGTAGCCGAGTTGAAATTAGCAGATATTGTTTGGCATAGAATAAATAAAAAAGTTATTTCTGATTACGCAACTTGGCAAGACGATCGCCTTCGAATAGAAGTTAGCAACGCCACTTTTTCAAAAGAATCTGGAACAACGTTTACTGTTTTTAATAACACTGCATTTAGCTATTTTGATCCAGTTTTTTACGTGTTACTAAAACGTGGGTCATCAGTTGTCGGTGTGAGTCGCGCAACAGTTGCTTCACTTAAGGCTGGTGAAAATCAGGAGATCTCGCTTTATTGGTTTGGAACACTTCCGTCAGTTGGAGAAGTTGAAGTAATTCCAGACATCCAACTTTTTAATCCAGACGTTTATCAACGAGTTGAAGGAGAGCCGAGTATCGACATCCGCACTCTATTCTAGTTAAGATGGCCAAGTTATGATGTCTCTTTTTCGGCTCGCAAACTTGCGCGTTACTAAATTACGAGGCGCTGATTGGTTTATTGTACTTGCGGCGTTTGTTCTTATTTTGTTTGGACTAGCGGCTATTTATTCAGTTGATCTTTCGCGTGGAACAGAACTTTTTAACATTAAGAAACAACTTTTAGCCATTGTTATCGCTGGAATTTTTGCTTTTTTTCTCGCAACTTCAAACTATAAACTTCTCCGCAATTACAGTTTGATTCTTTACATTTTTGGAATAATGATTCTTGTTGCGGTTTTGTTTTTTGGAACAACCGTTCGTGGAGCGCGAGGTTGGTTTGTTTTTGATCTTGTTAGTCTTCAACCTGTTGAATACATGAAGTTTGTTTTGATACTCGCTTTGGCTTCATATTTCAGCCAGAGAGCACGCCCACTGTTTGGAATACGAGAATGTCTAGAAAGCGCTTTGATTTCTTTTCTTCCAATTATTTTGACATTACTTCAACCAGACTTTGGTTCAGCTATTATTTTGGCAGGTATATGGTTTTGTTTCGCATTGTTTGCTGGAATGCGTTTTAGGTTTATTGTTTCGCTTGCAGGAATTTTTTCAGCTCTGTTTCTATTTTCTTGGGAGTTTCTTTTTGTCGCATATCAAAAAGCTCGCATTCTAACTTTTTTTGATCCAACATTTGATCCGCTTGGACAGGGATATAATGTGAGTCAGGCAATGATCGCGATCGGAGCTGGTGGTTGGCTTGGCCGTGGGCTTGGATTTGGATCACAAAGTCAATTGAAATTTCTTCCTGAAAGTCAGACTGATTTTATTTTCGCAGTTATTGCTGAAGAATTGGGTTTTCTTGGAGTGGTGTTGGTGTTAGGAGCGTTTGCTTTGCTTTTTTTGAGATTCGCTTTTATTGTTCGAGCATCAAGAGATAATTTTTCCGCATTTTTAGTGATTGGAATTGCGTGTGCTTTTTTTCTTCAAATACTTGTGAACATTGGAATGAACCTCGGTCTTTTTCCAGTGACTGGAATTGGTTTACCACTTGTGAGCTATGGTGGAAGTTCAGTTGCGTTGTTTTTGGTTTTGCTTGGGGTCATTCAAAGTGTTGTTATTCATGAAAAGAGAAGCTGAATAGGCTGAAGAAGCTGGAGAAGTTGAAGGGCGTGTGATAATGTAAAGCAACTATGTCATCAACATCTTCTGAACAATGGAATGAAGGACTTCGTCTTGTTTCTTTTTGCCCGGTTTGTGAGACACGCTACAAGCCTTTGTCAGCAAAGACTCTTGATGAGGACAGTCAAACACGTTTGCTTCATGTTCAATGCGGTAAGTGCAGACATTCGGTTTTGGCTTTAGTTCTTGTAAATAAAGTTGGAGCAAGCTCGATTGGTCTTTTAACCGATCTTGTCTATGATGATGTGCTTAAATTCCGAGTAAATCAACATGTAACAGTGAATGATGTTATTGAAATATACACAGCACTCGAGACCGGAATAAGCGGGCTTGACCTTTTTTGCAAGGCAAGGCATAATGCGCGCGCATAACATTTATGTCAGAACACATCTTACAAGCCCAACATAGAAACCTTGTTGGCAGAAAATCTCGGCAATTGCGCGCAACAGGAGAAATCCCAGCGGTCGTTTATGGTTCAGGAATTCAACCATCATCGATAACGATAAATCGCAATGCTTTTTTAAAGACTTATAAACAAGCTGGAGAAAGCTCGATAGTTGAGCTTTCTGTTGGTGAGAATAAACCTCTCCATGTTTTGATACAGGATACTCAAATCGATCCACTGCTCAATGAAGTTACACATGTTGATTTCCGTTCGATTGATATGAATAAGGAAATTGAAGCGTCAGTTCAACTTGAAGTGACTGGGGAATCTCCTGCTGTTAAGGCTCTTGGTGGAACACTTGTGCTTTCACGTAATTACGTAACTGTTCGTTGTTTACCTGCAAAACTTGTTCGAAGCCTTGCAGTTGATATTTCTCAACTTGCAACATTTGAAGATTCAATTCGTGTTAAGGATCTAGTTATTCCTGAAGGCATGACAATAACTGACCAACCAACACTTTCCATAGCAGCTGTTGAGGCTCCTCGTTCAGAGGAAGAAATGGCAGCACTTGATAAGGCAGTTGAAGTTGATATTAGCACCGTTGAGGTAGCCGGAAAGAAAGAGGAAGAAGAAGCTGCAGCAGTTGAGGAAGGTGCTGAAAAACCAGCTGATGAAAAAGCTCAAGCTAAAGTTTAATACAAGAACATATTACGCAATCGGGGCAATTGCCATCGCGATTGCGTTTTTGTTTGCGGCTTTGTTACCTGGGTTTTCAGGAAAAATTCGTCCTTTACTTACGTCTTCAGATGGCAGTTCTGACAAAGCGCCGGTTGGCCGTCATCCATTAACTGGTTTTCCTATTTATGAGCAAATGGAACTGCCACAGGTTTTTGGAGTCATGATAGATAATCATGTTGATGCTTGGCCACAAGCTGGAATTGATAGGGCATTTCTTGTGGTTGAGGCTCCTGTGGAAGCTGGAATTTCACGTTTTCTCGCGTTTTATTCAGATGATCAGGATGTGGATAAGATTGGTCCAGTTCGTTCAGCGCGTCCGTATTTTTTGGATTGGAACAATGAACTGGATGGTTTATATGTTCATGTTGGAGGATCAGATTCAGTTCTTGATCAAATCTCCTCTGGCGGCACTTTTGATTTGAATCAGTATTGGTTTGACTCCTATTTTTGGCGCGCGTTAAATCGTTATGCACCACATAACGTTTACACTTCTACAAAGTTGTTGAAGCGTTATGTTGGTTTTAAAGAACAAGCGGGAGTTGCGCTTAAACGATTGTATGATATCTGGAAATTTAAAGATGCTGATCTGTCTGGTGATGCAGAACTAAAAAATATTTCTGTTACGTTTGATGCGCCTTCTTATGTAACACAATGGATTTTTGATTTAGAAACACATCGGTATTTGCGTTCACAAAGCGGTTCTGTTCATTTGGTTGAAGACAAAACACAAATATCATCTGACAACATTGTTGTAATTGTTACAGATGTTGAAATTTTGGATTCGGTTGGACGTCGGAGTATTCGAACAACAGGAGAAGGGAAGGTGTTCTTGTTTCGCGACGGAAAACAGTTTGAGGGGATTTGGAAAAAGGAATCGGAGAGTAACAGGCTTAAGTTTTACGATTCGAACGGTAATGAATTTGAATTGAATGCTGGAGTAACGTGGATTGAAGTGATTGCTGATGAATCGGATCTGGAAGTTGATTAAAGCTCACTGATTATTACCCGATCAAGACCTTGCAGGTCTTTTTTGATTTGGGTTTTTGCGCGTGGAAATTGGTGAGATATAAGTTCAACAGCACGAGTGGTTTGTGATGGGTCGATCTCTATGAGTGTGTAAATGTATCTAGGTAAAATATCCCGTTTTTTATTTATTTGCTTAAACAATCGCCAATACGCCTCAAGACCGTCAGGACCTGCTTGTAATGCGTCTTTTGGTTCGTAGCGAACATCTTTTTGAAGGGCATCCATCTGGTTGTTTGTGAGATATGGGAGATTGGCGCAAATTATTAGGTATTTGAACGGATAAATTGATGAAACTTGTTGTTTTGAAGACGCACGTATTGATTCGAATAAGTCAACGATTGGCATTAATAGGTCGCCTTCTCTGAAGTCAATAAGTTCTTCTACATTATGTTTGTGAGCGTTTGTTTTTGCTACTGAAAGTGCGCGAGGGTTTATATCTACAGCCACAACCGGAATTTTTGTTTCAGATGTAAGTGTGATCGCGATTGCTCCTGACCCAGTTCCTATATCAGTAAACAGTATGTGTTCTGGATCATTAATATTTGTTGATATATCTAATGCTTCTTGAACAAGCGTTTCAGTTGCTGGACGAGGAATAAGAACAAATGAGTTAACGAAGAAATTTCTATTGTAAAATTCTTTTTCTCCGATTATGTACGCAACAGGTTCAAATGAACAACGACGTTCGATGAGCGACAATAGTCGTTCCTGTTGATGTGGTTTTAGAATGTCATTTCCATGTGCAAACAGTCGAGCGCGTGATAAATCCAAAATATACGAAAGTATAACTTCCGCATCAAGCATTGACGACTCAACGCCAGCTTTTTTGAGCTTGTTGTTTGCCCATTGAAGAGCTTCGAGGATGGACATAGTAGGGAAGGTCGAAGAGGGCCAAGAAGACCAAAAGGTCCGAGAAGTTTCAAATGACCGAAAGGTCAGAAAGGTCGAGACAAGTATAGCAGAGTGAAAAATTTATCCATAAAAAGAAAAGCGGCGCCGAACATAGTTCGAGCGCCGTAAGAAGAGAGAGGAGAGACCGAGTTCGGACTCTCAAGATGACGTGGTTTGCCCAGTGGTAGGGAGTGGGAACGACTCTTTGCGAAACGCTGTTCAGCATTCAGGATCTCCTTACGGAGCTCACTAAACACTTCACAATATCTCACTTTAAGTCAATTTCCACTCCCGAACCACTCCTTGTCGACATGCAACGCGCTTTCGTTTGTTGCTTCGTCTAGGGAACTGTTGCTTCCACAACTGGTTTTAAGGTGATGCCCCGAAGAGCTTCTCCAAAAAACTGGTTGTTTTAGCTTGAGTTTCAGGTTTTCACCTTGACTCCAGACCTTGTAACGGTTGTCGACTTGGCTCTGCAGAGCTATCAACGCCTTTGTCACTGCTCCCTGAAGCTTGCGCTTTTAGGTAGCGGTTTGGAAGGAGAAGAAAGTCTACAGATGGACTGATCAGTGGTGAGCTTAAGCTCGTGTTTTCACTCAGGTAGAGAGTTTATCCTTTTTACAGGACTTATCTCTATTTATTCCTTCTCATTGGTTACCCTTTGAGAACACGATCATCGTTTCACTCAAACACAGAGGTAAACTGTGTCCAAGCTTGACAACTTTCATGGACTGATATCCTCGAGGATTAATCGAGGACCACTGGTCTTTGCCGGTTTACACCGAGTCTCAAGTTTTTGAAGCCTGCTATGTGTTTTCGATCAGCTATCACAGCTATTTGAACTCGAGTTACCCCAAGCTCACTTCGCTCTGGTGATAAACTAACCTTGCCAGCATTTTGGCTTCGCAACTTGTCCAGCTTTGTTTACTGATTCGTAGAGCACATTCTCTTGGGAGCCCTTTCGGGTTCTTCAGAAGACGTGTCTACGACACAGTTTCCGCTGGCATGATCCGGTTTTAGACCGGCCGGCTTTTTTAAGCCGTTTGCTTGAAGGGTTTGACCAGTTTGCACCGGTACAGCCCTTTTCGCGACCCTCCCGAAGGAGAGTTCAGCCTTCCGAAGAAGGCCTTGTCTACCAGAGCAACTTACATTGCCTTGGCTGACGGTAATGTTTAATTTACTCTTGAAAGAAACGTGTGTCAAGAGCTGTAAAATCGCTGGTTTTTGAAAAACTTGTCTATTTATCCACAAAGTTGTGGATAAATTTAAAAAAGAGCGGTTGTGCTATGTCTCCGTGCCAGCGGACTCCTCGCCGCTGTTCACTTCGACATAGCACAACCGCTCTAATTAACGATCTTTATTGATCTAATTGCTCCGCGATTTCAGCTTCTCTTAATGCGGAAAATAATTCATCGAGGCCGCCATTCATAAAAGTGGTGATATTGTGAAAGTTTTCATTTATACGATGGTCTGTGATTCGATCTTGCGGAAAATTGTATGTTCGAATCTTTTCTGATCTGTCTCCGGTTCCGATTTGTCCTTTTCGAGCATCACCACGTTCCTTGTGGGCTTTTTCTTGTTCAAAAGCAAACACACGCGCGCGAATAATCGAAAGAGCACGTTCTTTGTTTTGTTTTTGTGAACGTTCTTCTTGGCAAGAAGCCATTATTCCAGTTGGAATGTGTGTGATGCGTATTGCCGAGTAGGTTGTGTTTACACTCTGTCCGCCATGGCCACCTGCTGTTGTTGCCTCGATGTTTAGATCTTCCGGTTTGATTTGCACATCAATTTCTTCAACTTCAGGCAAGATCGCGACTGTTACAGTCGATGTATGCACACGACCTTGTTTTTCCGTTTCTGGCACGCGTTGAACTCTATGAACCCCGCTTTCGTATTTGAGTCGGCTATAAACATTATGGCCTTTGATTGTCAAAATAATTTCTTTGAATCCTCCGATTTCGTTTCTGTTGGATGAAATGAGTTCTGTTTTCCATGCATGTTGTTCTGCATAAAGCATGTACATACGCATCAGTTCTGCGGCAAAAAGCGAGGCCTCGTCTCCTCCAGCGCCGGCTCGAATTTCAACGATTGTATTTTTTTTGTCCAGAGGATCAGATGGAATAAGCGAATGCAAGAGTTCTTTTTCAAGTAACGGGAGCTTTGCTTCCAGAGTTTCAATTTCAGTTTGCGCAAGTTCATGCATTTGTTCGTCTGTTGATTCTTTGAGTGTTTCTTTTGCTCCGTTTAAATCTACCATGACTTTTTCATATCGTTTTGCAACGTCCATGACTTCTTTTAGATCTGAATATTCTTCACTTACTTCACGCATTTTTTTTGGATTAGAAAGAACTTCGGGTGAAGATAACTTCAATTCGAGTTCTTGGAATCGGTTTTTTGTTGATTGTAGTTTATCGAGTAAAGACATAATTTTTTAAGACAGTGGGCGAGTTTTTTAATCATAACATAAAAGCGCCTTCCACAAAGTGAGAGACGCTTTTTGTTTTTGTTAAGCTTCTTTTGCGCGTTTTGCTGTTTTTTGAGTTGCTCGTTTTTCACGCTTCACTTTCTTTCCAGTAGTTTTTGTTGTTTTTAGCGCTGAACGTGCTTTGTATTTCTCAACACGTCGAGCTGTGTCAATAATCTTTTGTTCTCCAGTGTAGAATGGATGGCAAGCCGCGCACAACTCAACGTCGATCTTTTGCTCTGTTGAGCCGACCTCGTAAGTGGTTCCGCATGCGCAAGTTATCTTCGCATCATCGTAAAATTCTGGGTGGATGGCTTTTTTCATAGGTTTTTGACACGCTTTCATACGTGCCATGCGTGCGAAGATTAACAAGCTGGGTTAACATTGTCAAGAGTTTGAGAAAATAGTAGAAAAGTAGCAAAGTAGTAGAGTAGTAAAGGGAATTATGACACAAATTACAGAATTCAATTATCATCTTCCAAGAGAGTTAATCGCACAATGCTCTGTCCAGCCTCGCGACCAATCACGGCTCATGGTTTTGGATAAACAAACAGGGAAGTTGAACCACAAGAAATTTTTTGAGATTGTTGATGAGTTGAAAACAGGTGATGTACTTGTATTTAATGATACAAAAGTTTTTAGAGCCCGGCTCAAGACGCAAAATGGAATTGAGATATTTTTGTTGCGTGCGCGGGAAGACGATATTTGGGAAGTTTTGGCGCGTCCGGGAAAGAAGTTGCAGGTTGGACAAACACTTTGTATTGAACATGAAACAGAAAAACTTTGTGGAGAAGTGATGTCAAAACAATCAGACGGAACTGTTTTGATAAAATTTGATCGCGTACCAAATGACGTAATCGCGTTTGCAAATATATACGGAGAGATTCCTATTCCTCCTTATGTGAAAAATATACCGGAGCGATTGGAAGATTATCAAACGATCTATGCAAAAGAGACAGGTTCTGTTGCGGCGCCAACAGCCGGTTTTCACTTCACAGAAGATCTTATGGAAGAATTAAAATCAAAAGGCGTGCAATTCGAATTTGTAACACTTCACGTTGGAATTGGAACTTTTCGTCCAATGAAAACAGAAACGATCGAGGAACATGAAATGCACAGCGAGTTTGTTTCTGTCTCAAAAGAGACAGCAGATCGGATCAATCAAGCAAAAAAAGATGAGCGACGCGTGATCGCTGTTGGAACGACAACAGTTCGTACACTTGAAGGAGTCGCAAATTATCCCCTGAGCGAAGGTCAATTAGGCCTTCGACAGGCTCAGGCAATAATTGACCGAAGTCGAATGGGTAATTTTTATCTTCCAGATGGTTTTACAGGCGACGTTAATCTATTTATCAAACCAGGCTTTGATTTCAAAATAATTGATGGGCTTATAACGAATTTTCATTTACCAAAATCAACATTACTGGTTTTGGTTTCGGCTTTTGCTGGAAGAGAAAATGTTTTGCGCGCGTATGAAGAAGCAGTTGCGCAACAGTATCGTTTTTTTTCCTTTGGCGACGCGATGTTTATTGCTTGATCGCGTAGCTGATGCTCACGTGTATTGTGACTTTCTCCTGTCCTTCTTCAATCGTTGGTGCTGAGTCAGGAACACTTACCGCCTTTTCCATTGCGTAAAAGCTTACGCCACTTTCTTCTTTCCATTCAGTGTAACTTATCGGTGATCGTAGCTTGACGCCCAATTGTTCAGCAATTGTTTGAGCGCGTGATTTTGCGTCATCAAGCGCTGCGAGTCGAGCTTCATCAAGTGCAGTTTGGTCGTTTTCAATGGAAAAATTTGGTCCTGAGATATTTGTTGCGCCATTTTGTCCGATAGTTTCTAGAATCGAAGAAATTTTTTCAAGATCACGAATTGTTAAATCAATACTTTGACTAACAACCCAGCCAATTGTGTTTCCATACGTTCCTGTTTCAGGATCGTATTTTTTTTCTTCGTAAGCGTTGTAGTTGCTTGTTTGAATGTCTTTTTCATCAATATTGAGTGATTTTACTTTTTCAATCAGAGCGTTCATTTTTTCTGAATTGTTGTTTTGCGTTAGATCAAGAGTTTTTGCGCGTGACTCAACAGAGAATGTCACTTTTGCCATGTCCGGTTTTATCTCAGCTCTTCCAACACCTTCAACGCTGATTGTAAATTCATAAGGCGTTGGTTTGCCAACCTGCATTGCCTCGCGCAATGTTTGCCAAGTTTTGAAACCAAGGAATAAAGCGAGCATGAGCAAAACTATCAGGCTCAAAACATGGAGCCATTTATTTTCATGTATGTTTGTGATCATATGGTGAAATTATATCAAATTCTTGACATATTTTGAACAAACCAATACACTATCGCCATTATTAACCAAACAGGTGGAATAAATAGGCATGCCTCCTCCCGCAAACAACGGGCACATATCTATCCACCAGTGCTTAATAAGGAGATATTTATGAACAAACCTTCCATAATCGACATGCTCAAAGCGGGCATGCACTTTGGTCACAGCACTTCACGTTGGCATCCGAAAATGAAACCGTTCATTTTTAGTGAACGCAGTGGTGTGCATATTATCAATCTTGAGGAAACACAGAAACTGCTCGATCAAGCGCTTAATCAGATTAAGCAAATTGTTTCCCGTGGTGGAATTCTTCTGTTTGTTGGAACAAAAACCCAAGCCGCTCCGATTGTTCGAAAATACGCCGAAGCTTGCGGTATGCCGTTTGTAACTGAACGATGGCTTGGCGGGACACTCACTAACTTTCGACAAATCAAGGAATCAATCAAGCGTTTTAAGATGCTCAAAGATCAACGCGACAAAGGTGAACTTAAAAAGTACACAAAGAAAGAACAACTCATGATTCAGTGGGAGATTCAAGATATGGAAAAGCGTCTTGGTGGAATTGAATCACTCACAAAAGTTCCTGAAGCATTATTTGTGATTGATATCCGTCATGAGCGTACTTCGGTTCGAGAGGCAAATGATACAGGAGCAAGAGTGTTTGCTGTTTGCGATACAAATGTAAATCCAAAAGGCGTTGATTATATCATTCCAGCCAATGATGATTCAGTGAAAGGAATTGAACTTTTGTGCAAAGCTGTGAGTGAGGCTGTAAAGGAAGGAAAAGCAACAACTACAGTCATAGCTCCAAAAGCACAACCAACTGAAGTTTAATTTTTTATACTTCTGGGCCCTCTCGGCCCTCTTGGTCCTCTTAGACCTTTTCTTTTTATGCAAATTGATGCCAAACTTGTTGCTCAACTTCGCGCGCAAACTGGTGCGGGTATGATGGATGCCAAGACTTCTCTTGAAGAGTCTGGTGGAGATTTAGAAAAAGCCGCGGAAATATTGCGCAAAAAAGGTGTTGTGAAAGCTGGGAAAAAATCTGATCGTGAAACTCACGAAGGACGTGTTCACGCTTACATTCATTCAAACGGGAAACTCGGCGCGCTTGTGGAAGTTTTGTGTGAAACGGATTTTGTTGCGCGTAATGAAGTGTTCGTTGATTTTTGCAATGATATTGCAATGCATGTTAGCGCTTGTGATCCATTGTATGTTTCGCGCGTTGATGTTCCAGTGGAAATGGTTGAAAAAGAAAAACAAATTTATCTTGAAGAAATGACAGGGCAGTCAAAGCCGGCTGATGTGATGGAAAAAATAATTGAAGGTAAATTGAACAAATGGTTTTCAGAAATTGTTCTTTTGGAACAGCAGTTTATAAAAGATGAGGACAAAACCATTGAAGAGTATTTGAAAGAAAAGATTGTTTCGCTTGGGGAGAATATGCAGATAAAGCGGTTTTGCAGGTTAAGTATTTAAGATATTGAAAGCCGGCTGTTGACAAAACAGTCGGCTTTTGTTATTTATAATCGTCGTTTGGCTTGGGTAATGTGCTCAAGCGTGCGGCATGTTCTTTGGTTGCTGGGATGGAAAGACGGCTGTTCATTCAGTTGTTAATCCAAAAATGACCGGCAATACGGAGGGTCGAAAATGACAAAGTACAGTTTTCCTGCATGGTTCAAGGATTTGCAGGAACGTTAACATTGATAAGACTCCAGGTGACAAGATATTCCTTGTGAAGCATTTCAATAGGGAGATCATGTCCGAAGACGTAATAGTCGAGATGGACAAGTTCGGCTATCGTCCAGCAACTCACATCGAAGCATACGAGTTCCAGAAGAAGAATCCTGATCTTCAGCGTCAGTTTCTGCTCATCGCTCTTGGTTCGTTCGTGGTGATCGACTGCGGCCGGTGCTTCACTGTGTTGGGCGGTAATTCCGGCAGGCGCGTCTTCGACAGCCTCTGGTTCGACCGCAGGTGGCTTGCCGACTGCCGCTTTCTGTTTGTCCGCAAGTAAGGCTCTTTGTTCTCTGACCCGATCTCGGGTCTTTTTTAATTCCTTGTGTTAAAATGTTATCAATGAAGAACCACGGCTAAAACCGTGGGCTACAATAATTTATTTTTTTATGCTCCGCATTGCAATCAATGGCTTTGGCCGAATTGGCCGCACAACACTTAAAGTCGGTTGGAAACGAAAAAATGTTGAGTTTGTCGCGATCAATGATTTAACAGAACCGAAAATTCTCGCGCATTTACTCAAATACGATTCAGTGTTTCGAGCGTGGACTGTTCCAGTCAAAGCAGGAAAAGATTTTTTGTTGATTGATAAGAAAAAAATTCCAGTGTTTACGCAAACTGATCCTGCTAAAATTCCATGGGGTGCTCACAAAGTTGATGTTGTGATTGAATCAACAGGAAGATTTACAAAAACAGAAGACGCGAAAAAACATTTGCAAGCCGGCGCAAAGCGAGTTGTCATAAGTGCGCCATCAGATGACGCGCCGACTTTTCTAATGGGCGTGAATCACAAAGATTGTCGAAAAGATCAAACAATCATCAACAATGCTTCATGCACAACAAATTCTGTCGGACCAGTTGCCCAGATTTTGGTTGAAGCGTTTGGTGTGAAAAAAGCAATGCTTTCAACAATTCATTCTGTTACAGCAGAACAAAACATTGTTGACAGTATTCCTCCAAAACTTCATCTTGATTTGCGTAGAGCTCGAAGCGCGCTTGTTAATCTTGTTCCGACAAGCACTGGCGCGGCAAAAGCAACAACTCAAGCAATACCATCACTTAAAAATAAATTTGATGGAATAGCTATTCGCGTTCCAACGATTGATGTTTCGCTTACGGATTTTACTTTTCTTCTTTCAAAACAAACAACCGTTGAGGAAGTGAATCAAGTATTTCGCGATGCGGCGCGCGATCAACGTTGGAAAAATATCGTCGGAGTTACAGACGAGCCTCTTGTTTCAACTGATTTCATTGGTTCAACATTTGGAACTGTTGTTGATCTTGGAATGACACGTTTAGTTGATGGCGATCTTTTGAAAGTTCTCGCGTGGTATGACAATGAGTGGGGATATTCGGAGAGGTTGATGGATATGGTGCAGTATGTTGGGAAGTTATAAATTATGGAGCTTGCTTTTGATTTCATAATTTTTTTCTATCTTATTACTGTTGGGATTTTTTTGTTACATGAGAGGCGTCATCGCGTGATTTTTGTTTTGTTTATTTTATCTTGGATCACGATTTTTTACGGAAGTTTCATTGAGCCTCGTCTGTTGATCGTTAAGCAAACTTCAGTTGAACTTGTAGATTCGCCAACACAAACTATTCGCGCGGTAGTTTTTTCTGATATTCACGTTGGTCCTTTTAAAAAAGCAGATTGGGTTTCACATGTTGTAAAACGCGTGCAAGAACTTCAACCCGATATCGTTTTTATTTTAGGTGATTTTGTTGTCAAATCAGCGGCTGATGTTCAATATCTTTCACCACTTTCTAAACTTAAAGCGCCATACGGAGTTTATGCTGTAACTGGAAATCACGAATATCACGCGAACGCGTCAGACGAGGTGGTCACTGCGCTTGAATCTTATGGAATCGAAGTTATCGAAAACGAGACGCTTAATCTCGAGATTGGAGATAAAACATTGCGTTTCGCAGGAGTATCTGATATTTGGTTTGAAGGAGACATCGGAAAAACAATGCAAAGTGTTGTTGATGAAGATACGACGATTATGTTAGCGCACAATCCAGATGTTGTTTTATATGACGCGACACGTTTGGCTGATCTTGTGCTTGCCGCTCACACACATGGAGGCCAGATTCGTCTTCCTTGGATTGGTCCAGTGCCATCACTTCCAACAAAACTCGGTCGTGCGTTTGATAAAGGTTGGTTTGAATATAATGATAAACCGCTTTTTATCACAAGCGGTGTTGGAGAAACAGGAACTCGCGCGCGATTGTTCAACTTGCCAGAGATTGTTGAAATGGAAATTGGGTTTTAATGAGAATCCGTTTTTGTGCTACCATAAGGCCAACTATGTCCATTCGGTTGCGCAAAATTCCTCAAGATTTACCGCTTAAAGGTAAGCGTGTACTTATTCGTATTGATGGAAACGTGCCAATTGAGAAAGGGCGCGCTGTTGATGGTCCACATGGAAGAATCGCTCGCGCCGCAGTTGATATTGATTGGCTTTCTCAACACGGAGCTCGTGTTGTTGTGCTTACACATCTTGGGCGTCCAAACGGAAGACGAAAGGCAGCTTATTCTGTGGCTCCGATTGCAAAACGATTAGGGAGTTTGCTTGGAACAAAAATTGCAGTCTCACGTGATCTTTTCGGACCGCGAGCTGAACGAGCAGTTGCAAATTTGAAAGATGGCCAAGTTTTACTTTTGGAAAACATGCGTTTTGATCCACGAGAAACAGAAAATGATTCAACTTTTGCAAAATCACTCGCACAGCTTGGCGATCTATATGTAAATGATGCTTTTTCTGTTTCGCATCGAGCACATGCATCTTTAAGCGCTCTTGCTCACGAGTTACCAGCTTTTGCAGGTCCACTTCTTGCGAATGAAATTAATGTTCTATCTCAACTTGAAAAAAATACAAAACGTCCTTTTGTTTTGTTGATGGGTGGATTGAAGATTGAAACAAAACTTCCTGTCATTGAACATCTTTCAAGTCAAACGGATTTTGTATTGTTGGGTGGAGCGCTTGCAACGACTTTTTTTGTTGCGCAAGGAAAATCTGTTGGTCGTTCAGTTTTTGATCAAGAAGGCGTTAAACTTGTTAATGCTTTGCCAAAACAACTTTTGAAAAAAATTATACTTCCTGAAGATGTTGTTGTTGCTTCCAGTTTCCGCAAAGACGCAAAAACAAAAATTGTTTTAGTCGCTGATATTGGTTCAAAAGATCGCATTGTTGATATTGGACCAAAAACGCGTGAGCAATTTATAAAAATAATTTCACAAGCTAAAACGATTGTTTGGAACGGGCCGTTTGGATATTGTGAGATTGGAAGTTTTTGCAGTGGAACAAGGACTGTTGCACAAGCAATCGCCAATCGTACTGGAGCCGCGATAACAATTGTCGGAGGAGGAGACACAGGCCCTGTACTTGAAAAAATGAAACTTTCTGATCAGTTTTCATTACAGTCAACTGGTGGTGGTGCGCTTCTTGAATTTTTGGCTGGCAAGACATTACCTGGTTTAGAATACATAAGATCTCGTGATTAAAGTTATTTCATTATGCTTCCGATCGGAAGTGTAGCGAAATATGATTTTTATGAAAAATTCTATTGAATCTATTCACGCTGACGAGATATTAGATTCACGCGGAAATCCAACTGTTCAAGTTTCGGTTTTGTTAAAAGATGGAACTGTTGGTTTAGCATCTGTGCCAAGCGGTGCTTCAACAGGGTCACACGAAGCGCTCGAACTGCGAGACAATGATAAAAAAAGATACAAAGGAAAAGGTGTGTTGAAAGCAGTTCACAATGTCAATACGACGATTGCAAAAGCTCTGTACGGAATTGATGTTTCAAAACAACGACAGATCGATCAGATCATGATTGATCTTGATGGTACAAAAAACAAAAGTCGTCTTGGTGCAAACGCAATTTTAGGTGTGTCGCTCGCGTGCGCTCATGTTGCGGCAAAAGCAAAAAAGATGCCGCTCTATTCGTATCTGCGTTTTGTGTTTGATATTTCACATAAAAAATATCGTTTACCGATTCCAACAATGAACGTGCTAAACGGCGGTGCGCATGCAGGATGGATTTTGGATTTTCAGGAATTTATGATTGTTCCGGTTCAACATTCGTTTAAAGAGCGAATGCGTTGTGGCGCGGAAGTTTTTTATTCACTTGGAGAACTTTTGAAAAAGAAAGGTTTTACTACATTGAAAGGAGATGAGGGTGGCTACGCGGTGAAGCTGAAAAAAAATGAAGAAGCTTTGAAATTTATAATGAAAGCGATCAAGCAAGCTGGATATCAAGCTGGAAAAAATGTTTTTCTTGCGATCGATCCGGCAGTTTCAGAACTTTATAATAAAAAAGACAATCGTTATCATCTAAAAGTTGACAATAAGACTTTGACACAAAAGCAAGTGATTGCTTTGTGGAAGAGTTGGATTAAAAAATATCCGATTATTTCTTTGGAAGATGGATTGGATCAAGATGATTGGAATGGTTGGGTTGAAATGACAAAACAGATCGGAAAGAAAGTCGCGCTTGTTGGCGATGATTTTTTTGTGACAGATGTTGAACGATTGCAAAAAGGAATAAAACTTGGCGCAGGAAATGCAATTTTAATCAAAGTGAATCAGATTGGAACTTTATCTGAAGCAATGGATGCGATTTTGCTTGCCCAACAGTTCGGGTATAAGGTTTCTGTCTCTCATCGTTCTGGAGAAACAGAAGACACGACAATCGCTGATTTGGCTGTTGCTGTGAATGCGGATTTTATCAAAACAGGTTCTTTGTCGCGTTCAGAACGGCTTGCGAAATATAATAGGTTGTTGGAAATAGAGGAGGAAGTAGCAAAGTAGAAAGGGGAAAGGGAGAAAAGGGGTGAGTGGTAATGAAATGGAAAAGCAAAATATGAATGACAAAATCAAAAAACCATACGTGTTAGTTGTCATTGATGGATTTGGAGTTGCTCCGGACAGTGAAGGAAATGCCATAACACGCGCGAACACTCCAAACTTTGATCGTTATATCCGAACATATCCAACAATGACTTTACGAGCTTCCGGAGAAGAGGTTGGTTTGTCTTGGGGTGAGATGGGAAATTCAGAAGTCGGTCATTTGGCAATTGGGGCCGGTCGAGTATATTATCAAATGTTTCCTCGCATCAATCGCGCGATAGCGGACAAGTCTTTTTTTAAAAATGAGGCATTCCTTCATGCCATAGATCATGTTAAAAAAAATAATAGTCGTTTGCATTTGATTGGAATGATTAGCGCCGGACGCGTTCATTCAATGGACGAACATTGTTTCGCTCTTCTTGAATTGGCAAAAAAGAACAGGATTAAAGAAGTATTTGTTCATGCTATTTTGGATGGTCGAGACACAATTTACAATTCAGGCATTGATTTTGTTTCAACACTCGAAAAGAAAATGAAAAAACTTGGTGTTGGAAAAATCGCATCTCTTTCCGGCCGGTATTACACAATGGATCGAGATAATCGGTGGGAACGAACAAAAAAAGCTTATGATGCAATAGTTCGCGGCAAAGGTCCAACAACAAGTGATCCAATTGAAACATTGAAAGAGTCATACACAAAAGAAAAGTACGATGAAGAATTTATCCCTACTGTTTTAGTTGACGATGGAAAACCTATTGGAACAGTTCAATCAAACGATGCGATAATTTTTTTCAACTTTCGTCCTGATCGCATGCGTCAAATCACAAAGTCTTTTGTTCTTCAGGATTTTGACAAGTTTGAACGCTCGAATCTCAATAATCTTTTTGTTACAACAATGGCTGAGTACGAAAAAGATTTACCTGTTGAGATTGCTTTTCCTCGCATGCAAGTTGAGCATTGTCTTGCGCAGGTAATTTCTGAAAATGGATTGCGGCAATTACATATTGCAGAAACAACAAAGTATGCGCACGTGACATTTTTCTTGAACGGCACAAAGGAAGAACCGTTTAAGGGCGAAGAGAGAATTATCGTTCCTTCGAAAAATGTTTCTTCGTATGATGAAGAGCCTGAAATGAGCGCTCGAGCAATCGCGGATAATGTTGTAAAAGAGATGCGAAAAAATGAGTACGATTTTATTGCTTTGAATTTCGCTAATCCGGACATGGTTGGACATACTGGAAATGTTGAAGCAACAATTAAAGCTGTTGAAGTTGTTGATGAATGTTTGGCAAAAATTGTTGATGAAACTCTCGCGCGTAATGGAGTTGTTTTTTTAACTGCAGATCATGGAAATGCGGAAGAACGAATCAATCTCCGAACAGGAGATTTGAATAAAGAACACGCAACAAATCCTGTTCCGTTTTGTATTATTGGAAAAAAGTTTGAAGGTCAACCGTCAATTGCAGGTGAAGTTCCAGAAGGGGATTTGTCACTTATGTCACCAGTTGGAATGTTGGCGGATGTTGCGCCAACGATTTTGACTGTGATGGGAATTGAACAGCCAGTTGAAATGAATGGGCAGTCACTTATATAAAAAAGGGGGTGAGGGGGATAGGTGGAAAGTGTGAAAGGGAAGCACCCTTACCACTCGCCCCTTTTCTCCCTTACTCCCTTTCCAGTTTCCACTCACCTCATTTAATTTATGCAATCGTCAATTTCGACAGTTTTCACTATTCTCTCAAAAGAGTTTCCAAATTCTGGAGCAATGGAAATTGGAAATCCATATCAAAATCTTGTTGCTGTAATATTGTCGGCACGCACGCGAGATGAACAAGTTTTAAGATTGTTTCCAAAATTTTTGAATGCGTTTCCAACAATAAACAAACTTGCGAAATCAACTCCAAAGCGAATTGAGGGATATATTCGTTCGATTGGCATGTATAGACAAAAAGCGAAAAATTTACATAAGATGGCAGTTGAGGTTGAAAAAAGGTTTAACGGGAAGATTCCAAGCACAATGGAGGAATTGATTATACTTCCTGGTGTTGGTCGAAAAACGGCTTCGGTTATTCTTGTAACATCATTTTCAAAACCAGCAATCGCTGTTGATACACATGTACATCGAGTTACAAACCGTCTTGTATGGGTGAAAACAAACACGCCAGAAAAAACTGAAAAGGCATTGTTGAAAATCATTCCAATATCTTCGCAACTGACAGTGAATCGAGTGTTTGTGAAATTTGGAAGATACATTTGCATCCCGGGGAAACCACGATGTTGGGCATGTCCAATACAAAAATATTGCGAATACAAAAATAAAAATTTAATCAAACCAAAAAATTCCGAAATGATTTTGGTTGATATTGAGCGGAGAGAAAATGAACTTGAACTTCTTAGAAAGTCTGCTTGCAAAGTATGAACAAAGATGCAAAAATTTCTAGAGCACTGTTTAATACTACGCGCGTTTCTCAATTGAAAACGCAAATGGCAGTTTTTTGCGCATCGTATTTACTTTGGTTAATGGTCGGAGTTGCTTTTGGGCTTCTATTTCCAAATATTCAACCATTGATTCCAGTCTTGTTATTTCCACTCGGTGTTTCATTGTTGATCTCGGAGTTTGTGCGTCGCACACGTCCGTTTCACCCTGAAGGATATAAACCACTCATACATCTTCTTATTGAAACGCCGAGTTTTCCATCTTCACATAGTACAGTTGCGTTTGCTCTTGTTGCGGCATTTCTATACAACCCTGTGGTTTGGCCAATCATGTTGGTGTTTGCGATTTTAGTATCATTAGGTCGAGTCGCTGTTGGAGTTCATTATTTAAGTGATGTGATCGTTGGAGCGATTTTGGGTTTTGTTCTTGCGTACGCAATGAGCATTGCTATTTCACTATTTTGACTCTATTGACTTTTGTTATTTATGAAAGCAATCATTCTTGCAGGAGGAGTTGGCACAAGACTTTGGCCAATGTCTCGCCAGAAAAAACCAAAACAATTTTTTGAAATTGTAAATGATGTTCCTCTAATAAAAGAAACTTACAATCGTCTTCTTAGATTGTTGCCGTCTGAAAAAATATTTTTTTCCATTTCTCCTTCGTTTGACAATCTTTTACACGAGATACTTCCAGAAATTTCAAACGATCATATTTTGATTGAACCTGAAAAACGAGACACCGGTCCTGCAATGGGTTACGTTGCCGCGTTAATGGAACTTTATGATTCTGATGAACCGATAGTATTTATCCCATCCGATCATAATATTAAAGATGAAGAAATGTTTTTGCGTACACTTGAGGTAGGAGACATGCTTGTAAGAAAAACAGGAAAACTTCTTGACATAGCTGTGACTCCGACTTTTCCAAGCACTGTTCTTGGATACACTAGGATTGGTGAATTGTATGACACAATAAACGACGTCAAGGTTTATCGTTTCGCTGGTCACACAGAAAAACCTCCATACGAAGTTGCAAAACAATATCTTGAAAAAGGATCATATTTGTGGCATGCAAATTATTACATGTGGACACCGCGCAAGTTTATGGAAGCGTTTGAAACATACGCGCCAGAGATTGGAAAAGTGTTGAGAGAAATTCAACATACAACCCTTCGACAGGCTCAGGGTATAGATGTTTTCTTCAGATCGCTTCCCAAAATATCTTTTGATTATTCTGTTACAGAAAAAATGGATCCACAAGAAGTTCTAATAATGAAAGGAAATTTTGGTTGGAGCGATATTGGTGCATGGGATACTTTGTGCGATCATCTTTCAGATAAAGGACAAAATGTTACAAAAGGAAAGTGTTTAATGATAGATACAAAAGGATCTTTGGTGTATGCGCCTGAAAATAAACTTGTTGCAGTATTAGGCATGGAAGATGTTATCATTGTTGATACTGGTGACGCCTTGCTTGTGTGTCCAAAATCACGCGCACAAGAAGTTAAAAAAATTGTAGAAAAACTTCTGGAAAGTGGAGACGATAAACTAATATAATTATGCTTCGAATAATTGGGATAGTTATAGGAATCGGAATTTTGGTCGGCATTGTGCTTTCTGGTTCTTATGTTTGGGATTCATACTTTCTATCTCCTGATCGCAACGCAAGTGAAGTGAGGATTGAAATTCCAGATGGTTCATCTTTAGATTCAATTTCTAAACTTTTGAAAGAGCAAGACGTTATTTCAAGT
Organism: bacterium; assembly: GCA_020057555.1. Lineage (GTDB taxonomy): Bacteria > Patescibacteriota > Patescibacteriia > UBA9934 > GWF2-40-263 > JACQXU01. Next base: position 43,391 of record JAGVFR010000026.1, read on the forward strand.
CGTTTCTTTTTTAAGATTTACAGCAAGTTTACGAACGCCCAATCTTCACTTCAAGCAGGAGTATTTGTGTTAAAGCCAAAAATGTCGTTTAGAACTATTGTGGCCGCACTCACCAATGCTCAAGCGCAAGAAATTCAAATTACGATTCCAGAAGGATTTACACTTCAACAAACAGGCCAAGAGATTGCGAAAAATTTTTTACAAATTTCAGTAGCGGATTGGGATTCAGTTAATGGTTCTCCAAGTGATTTTACTGAACAGCAAGATATTCTTTCTGGAATTCCATCAGGTCAAGGTCTTGAAGGATATCTTTTTCCAGACACATATCGTTTTCGAAAAGATGCTGATGCAAAAACAATTGCCGAAACAATGATCATAACTCTAAAGCGACGGTTGGCTGAAAATAATATCATTGTTCCAGATCATCTGATGATGCAAAATGGGATGACATTTCATCAAGTGTTAACGCTAGCTTCGATTGTTGAGCGAGAAGTTAGATCAAAAGAAGACATGGCGCATGTTGCGGGAATTTTTCTAACTAGACTTAAGATTGGCATGGCACTTCAAGCAGACTCAACAGTAAATTTTGTAACTGGAAAACAAGAAGCCTCTGTTTCAATTACTGACAGTAAAGTTGATTCACCATATAACACGTACAAGTTTCTCGGCCTTCCGCCAGGACCAATCAGTAATCCTGGTATGAACGCGATTCAGGCAGTGCTCAATCCTGTTGCATCAAATGACTTGTATTTTTTAACAACTCCAGCAGGACAGGTTATTTACTCAAAAACGTTTGATGATCATGTTGCAAATAAATATAAATATTTGAAATAATAAATTGACTCCATTGACTTTTTTGACTCCTTTGACTATGGTACTTTTACCGATCAATTTGGGATTCGTGTGAGGGAAAGATGGATTATTTTGAAACAGGAGTTGCTTGGCCGGATGTGAAATGTCCGGTCATAGCAGAACGGCCGTTAAGAGTCGCAAACGGACGTTCAGATGGACACACAGTGATCTCATCTCTCAAAGTTGTCGTACTTGTTAATGGTTGTTTGTATGCCGTTCTTGAGGATGGTCATGGATTGCGAGCAGGTGACATACTTTCTCGCAACTTTGATCTAACTCGAAAAAAAGGATGTGATACAACAGAACCAACTGAGCAAGTTTTCGTTCGTTACAAGAGTATATTTGACGCACGTCGTGGAATAGGGCGCGTTTATGGCCGATATCGGGAAATCGAAATTCCTGAATTGGCTCGCTGGAAAATGGATACAGATTGGTTGTTTCGAACTTCGTGGACGCTACATCGCGCAACAAAGGAGCAAGAAGAGCAATTCGTCTGGCAAGCCGAGCGTTGTATCAAGAAGCACGAGAAAGACACATCCGAAATCAAACTTGACGCGCTCCGTCGGTTATTAAAGATTCAGACAATGACGGACTCACTCGGCCGACGAAACACAACTATGATTCCTATGTTGTGCTGTGCTATTGACCGATCACTTGAAGCTCGCACACAGCAAGTTCGCGGAATTGGAAGACGAATGGATTGGCGTGCAATGGTGCTTGAGCACGTCATTGATCAGATACAAGCCGAATGTCGGGCTATCCGTCGAGCCGCGTTGGACGTTCTTCAAGCAAATGATATCTTCGGAGAAGCGCGTACGCCAAGAACATTGCGCGGTCGCGCGAATCGAATAAGCGACTACGCGGAATTCCTCAAAATAGTTCAAGTTCGGACCTTCACACGCGTGTTTGCGCACGTTGTTAGTGAACTCAAAGAGGTCGCTGAACTTTTTCATGACGCGGCTAGTAAGCGTGACAGTGGACATCTTGAACGTGCTCGTCTGCTTCTTGGCAAGATATATCGTTCAATGATTTTACTTGAACAGCACTGGCGGCTTGAAGAGGTTTTGGTAGTTGTCAGTTCACACGTTCACAACGGTGAAGTCCTATCTGCTTATCAGATTCGTCTTTTCACAGACGAACTTGATGAAGTGCATCGCACATTGACCAATCCAGACCCTGTTACTGGAGTCCACATTGATACGGACTTTGAGACAGATGTGTTGCCAATCGTTGTTGGCAATGTGCTTTCTTGTCTGACTAATCTTCGAGGTGAAGACGACGTATTTCTTCCGTCGTTGTATGACGACTTGAAGATCGCGTGCAAACCTCTCTGACCCCAAAAACGGGGTCTTTTTTTGATGTGATACAATGGCATTGCTTTATGTCCGCGCTTATTGATTACGAAAAGGATTTAAATAAACATCAACTCGAGGTTGTACTTCATGGAGATGGGCCTGTTTTGGTTTTGGCAGGCGCTGGTTCTGGAAAAACTCGCACAATTACATATCGGGTTGCGTATTTACTTGAACAAGGAGTTTTGCCACAACAGATTTTGCTTTTAACTTTTACAAATAAGGCGGCACGCGAGATGTTGTCTCGAGTTGCAAAATTGGCTGGGAAAGATTTGAGAGGTTTGTGGGGCGGAACTTTTCACTCGATCGCAAATCGGATGTTACGTTTATATGCGCATAAAATTGGTTATACACAGAATTTTACGATTCTTGATCAAGAGGATACTAACTCGTTAATTAAAACGTGTTTGAAAGAAATGAATGTTGATACAAAGGAACGACGTTTTCCATCACCCGCAAACATTGCGTCGATTTTAAGCTATGCGCGTAATGCGTCTGTTCCTGTGAGATCTGTTCTAGAAGATCGAAATTCCAATTTTTTTTCTCTGTATTCTATTTTTGATCGGCTTGTTGAAGTTTACGCGCAACACAAACGCAATGCAGACGCAATGGATTTTGATGACTTGTTATTAAATCTCCAGAGACTACTTGTTGAAAACCCTGACATCTGTGAACAATTTTCTAATCAATTCAGATATGTGCTTGTTGATGAATATCAAGACACAAATGTAATTCAGGCTAATCTTGTGAGATTGTTAAGCGCGACACATAAAAATATTCTTGTTGTTGGAGATGACGCCCAATCAATATATTCTTTTCGCGCAGCATGTATTCGGAACATTTTGGATTTTTCAAAAATGTATCCCAGCGCGAAAACATTTCGTTTGACAACGAATTATCGTTCAACGCCTGAAATTTTGGATATCGCAAATTGTTCAATCGGAAATAATTACGATCAATTCAAAAAAGACCTCAAGTCATTTTGTCCATCACTTGAAAAACCTCGAGTTGCTGGGCTTGCAAATGGAACAAAAGAAGCTCAATACATAACAAAAGAAATTAGTAAGTTGATAAAAGACGGGATACCTTTAAGAGAGATTGCTGTGCTGTTTCGTGCCGCGTTTCACTCCCAGGCGCTTGAGTTTGAATTAATGAAGCGCTGTATTTCGTATGAGTATAGAGGAGGTCTAAGATTTTTTGCACGCGCTCATGTGAAAGATGTGCTCGCATATTTACGTTTGAAAGCAAATCCAAAAGACGAGGCGGCATGGCTGCGTGTTCTTGGGCACCAACCAGGAATTGGGATCGTGACTGCGCAAAAGATAATTTTCAATATTCAATCAGTTGGAGATCTTTCGCAGGTTTGTTCAATGGATATTTCACTTCCAAAAAGAGCTTTTTCAGCTTGGTCATCTTTGATTGGTATTTTGCGGAAATTGATTTCACAATCACTTCCTTCAGATCTGATTCGTGTTGTTATGGAGGGCGATTATCGTTCTTACATAGAAACAGAATATCCTGATTTCAAAGAACGTTTAGATGATTTGGAACAGTTTGCATTGTTTGCTGAAGAGTCGTCCGAGTTAACAAAGTTTTTATCTGAATTATCATTGACTGATGAGTATGGAGTTTCAAAAAATGATTCCGGTAATACGAATCAAGAGCAGATTGTATTATCAACGATTCATCAAGCTAAAGGATTGGAGTGGGATGCCGTATTTGTAATTCATGTTGTTGATGGAAAATTTCCTAGTCCGCGTTCTATGAATGAGGACGGCGGCATTGAAGAAGAACGTCGTTTGTTTTATGTTGCGACAACGCGCGCGCGAAAAAAACTTTATTATACTTATCCGATGACAAGTGGAGGTGAATCGTATTTTATTCAGCAACCATCGTTGTTTTTGCAAGAGTTACCCAAGAAATTGTTTGAGCAAGCAAACCAAATTCAGACTGAACCAGAAGAGGCGACAATCGTGTATGATGAAATTGGTGAGCGGAAAAGTTTTTTAAGAAGTGTTGATGAATTATGAAAACAGGAATTATAATTATTGCACTTGTAATTTTGTTTGTTGTTTCGGTTGTTTGGTTTAGACAGCCAAAAGAAACAGTCGAAAATCGGATAGATTCGATCGCTGATGTATTAATACCCGATCCAATTTCTCAAGCTGTTATTAGCGGGGCCATTGATACGGAGTCCAAAACAGGACAACTATTTCTGGTTTCGACATCGGAGGATGTTGGACAGGCACTAAGGGGTTTGAAGGATGATCGTTATTTTTTTGAAATAAAATCTCGGCTTCCGGAGATTGATCGTGAGGTATTTTATTATAATGTTTGGCTTGTACGGCAAATTCCATATGGTTATTTTTCTTTAGGTGAGATGATTACAAATGATGATGGTGATTTTGTTTTGGTTTGGGAGTCACAAGATAACAATAATTATTTTGGTTATACAGAAATTGTAATTACGCGTCAGGAGTTTAGTGGGAGTAAAGATCCATCAATTCACATTGTTGAAGGGGAATTCGGAGAATGAAATCCGCTTGATCTTTCTTTGAAATGGACATCAATTAATGATGCGCGAGTCCAAGCATTTGACCCGTATCGATTTTGAATTTCATCAAGTGTTTTTTGAAGTGAATGTACCTTACGTTCTTTTTTGAATAGTGATTGATGCTCATTTCCTCTTGAAAGGGTTGTAGCAGAAATACCTAACAAGCGTACTGGTTTTGATTCGTCCAACCATTGATCAATCATTTGCCACGCAATTTTAAAAAGCGTTAAGCCATTTGAAGTTGGTTCTGTAAATTTTTGCTGTTGCGTCATTTCATTGAAATCTGCATATCGAACAACTACATGTACACATCTTGCGACAAGACATTCTTTTCGAAGACGCCCTGCAACACGGTCAGAAAGTCCGAGCAAACAATATTTCATTTCTTTTTTATTATCTGTATTTTCCGAAAGCGTATATGAGTGACCAATTGATTTTGGTTCTTCATATGTATTTATCACTGGAGAATCATCGCGCCCATGAGCGGCTTCATACAACCAGTATCCGTACGATTTGAATTCATTTACAAGTTTTTCCAATGAAAATTTTCTTAATTGTTCAAATGTGTTTATTCCAAGAGCGTTGAGTCGGTTTTCTATCTTTGTTCCAATTCCACACAAGTCTTTTAATTTACAAGTATCAAGGAATTTTAATATATTTTGTTGATTGACTGTTGTGATACCGTTTGGCTTTACTTGTTCTGAACACAACTTTGCCATTAGTTTATTTGGAGCGATTCCAATTGAACATGTAATTTGTTCCCCGCATGTTTCCTTGATGCGTTCTCTTATTATTTGCGCAAGAACAATTGCTTCGAGATAATCAGTAGCAGTTTTACTTACATCCAAAAAACATTCATCAATGCTAAATTGTTCAACACAATCTGTATATTCATTAAATATAGAATTAAATTGACATGTAATGTAAGAATATTTTTCCGGGTCACCTGGATATAGAATCATTGACGGACAGATACGCTTTGCTTCCCATGTTGACATTGCTGTTTTTACACCGAGTTTTTTTGCCTCAATCGATGCTGTTGCAATAACTGAACGTTCTTGGTGTTTTCCGGTTATGCCAATTGGTTTACCGCGCAAAAACGGGTTAGCTTGTTGTTCGACTGAAGCGAAATACGAATTCATGTCAATGTGAATAATAATTCTGGACATGCGTGTTTAAGTTTTAGTTATATAGCTCTACTAAATGCCACTCAAGGTATTCAGGATCGAGTTTTAGTTTGAAGTAATTTGTATTATCAGAAACAGAGAAATAGAAAATTCGTTTTTGACCTTCTCTTGCAGTATGTACGAGATTTACATTTGAAATATCATAGTCACGTTCATTCCAACGGATTCGTTTTGGTATAACGCGGTTTTGGCAGAATGAAGCGATTACATCAATTTGATCGTTTAGAAATTCATGCATAGGAGAGAAGTTGGAGAAGTTAGAGAAGCTGGAGAGGCTGAAGTACGTGATGTCTTTAAGTTGAGATATAGTGACGTAATATCTGTTTCAAACGTCTTCGACTTGTTAGAATACGTATTGTTCTGACACAGTTCAGAACTTTTCTGTCTCTACGTGTTGGAAGAAAAGACAGTGTTAGGTTATGGTACCGAAGAGTTGTGGCAGACATAGAGGTATGGTTTTTTATAAATTGATTAGCAATTCTAAAACTGTCACACGTGAGGTAATTTTCCTGTTACGTGCCGAAAATGTTTATAGTGATTTTTATACTGGTCTAAATTGTCGGATAACTGCGCGAACTACGCCCTGAATAATACAATCTTTTACGTATATAGGATTCATTGTGCTGTTTGCAGGTTGAAGACGTATACGCCTTTGCTCTCGATAAAATCGTTTCAATGTTGCATAAGCATTATCAAGCAAAGCAACAACCACTTCGCCGTTTTTTGGTGATGGATTGCGTTCAATGACAACATAATCACCATCTAGAATTCCGTCTTCAATCATTGAACGTCCTTTTACACGAAGAACAAATGAATTTGCTCCATCAAGCACGAAAGTTGCTGGCACAGCCATTGTTTCTCGATCTTCAACAGCCTCGATTGGCTCTCCTGCCGTGATCAAACCAAGCATTGGCAGAAGAACTGAAGGTTCATCCTGTTCCGACGATACAAGTTCGATTGATCTTGCTTCTCCTTCATCACCGACTGTTATTTCTCCTTTTTCAACAAGAGTTTGAATATGAGTATAAACAGTGGCAGGGGATGAAAGTCCAAAGTGTTCACCGATCTCTCTGTATGATGGTGCGTAACCTCGATTTTTTATGTGTGTACGAATGTGGGCGAGAATTTCTGCTTGTTTTTTTGTAAGAGGAGGCATATTTTGAAAGTTTTAGTTGTTCGTCTTATGTTCGTATGATATATCGAACAAAAAACGAACGCAAGAGGCAGATTGTGGATAAGTATGGGAGAGTAGATAAGTAGTAGAGTAGCAAAGTAGAAAAGGGAATTGATTGGTGATTTTACTGCAAATTTTTCAACCCTCTGCTACTATGCTACTCTTCTACTCTGCTACTTTTTTATCCTATGTTCAAAACAGTTGAATCAGTAACAATGGGCCAACCTGACAAAGTCTGCGATCAAATCGCTGAAGCTATTGTTGATGAGTATTTACGTCGTGATACACATGCAAATGTTGATATTCATGTTTTTGGAGCACACGGAATGTTAATGGTCGGTGGCGAGGTAAATTCAAGCGCTGATTTTGATATTGGAGCGCTTGCCAAAAAAGTCTATCAGGAAATTGGTTATCCAGATGACATTGAAGTTTTTGTGAATATAGAAACACCATCTGAAGAAATGAAGCATGTTAAAAACGGTGTGCGCGATACAATTGTAATAAACGGATACGCAACAAATGAAACACGCGAACGTTTACCAAGAGCTGTTGTTTTCGCACATACGCTAGCGCGAAGACTTGATGATTTGCGCAAAACCGATCCTAAGTTTTCATGGATGAAACCAGATGGAAAAGTTCAAATTTCAATGCAAGGCGATCGTGTGCAAGCCGTAACAGTTTTAGCCTCGCATCACGTCAGCATTGAAGCGAGAGATGTAAAAACAGCATTGCTTGAACGTCTTGTCATGCCAGCGATTGGCGAAGACGCTGTGCAGATTTTTATCAATCCTATTGGGGAATTTACTGTTGCAGGATTTCGAGGTGATTCAGGCGCGAGCGGTAGGAAAATTTGTGTTGATACATACGGCGGTCTTATTCCTCATGGCGACAAGTCGTTTGTTGGAAAAGATCCATTGCGCGCAGAACGAGCCGGCTCATTCATGGCAAGATATGTTGCTCGTGATCTTGTTGAGCAAGGATTGGCCGCTTCAGTTTTGGTGAACGTTGTTTATACGATCGGAAAAGCAGAGCCGATTTATATCAACGCAACAGGTGTGTGTGGAAAATCTCAAGGCGGAAAAATTGATTTGACTGATGTTGTAAAACAGAAATTCGATTTTCGTCCTGAAGCAATTGTTGAACGTTTGCAACTTTGTCAGCCAATATATCAGAGAATGGCAGTGTATGGATATTTTGGTCGAGAAGGTGCACCTTGGGAATTAAAAGTGATACAATAGACAAATATGCTTCGTGTACTTGTTATCATTCTTGTTTTTGTTGGCGCGTTTTTTGTTTTTGTTTCAAGACAACCAGAGCAAGTTTTCACAAAATCATCAGACGGAGTTGTTGAGGTGAAAGGTCTTTCACGCAGTGTTCGTTCTGTAACAATAGAGCCAACAAAAGAATTTGGTTCGATTTTAGAAAAACGCGTGAGTTCTTATTATTTGTTGGTTCCAAATCCAGCCGGAGTTCCGTTTTCTGCTGACGTGAGTATCAAAGTGTTAGAACAATGGAAACAAATTCAGCCAGATTTGACTGAACTGGCAATTTATAAATGGAATGAGTTCAATTCAAAGTGGGAAGTTCTTCCAACAGTAATAGACTTATCAAATGAAACTCTTGAAGTTAGAACTGAATTGCAGGAGCCGACTTGGATAGCTGTTGGTGTGTTATAATAGTTTCAATAATTTTTAAGTTCTTATGTATGCGAAAGTATTTCTTTGTCATTGCTGGATTATTGATTCTACTTGGCGCCGGATGCGCGTCTAAACCATCTGAAGAAAATTTAAATATAACTTTTGACGAACCTGTGACAGACACAAAAACACAAATATGGGAATTTCCCGGCGTGCTTTCTTCAGAAGAAATTTCAAATAAATTAATTCGCATTAAGACCGCAAAGGGCGATATTGTGTTTGAATTGTTTGCCGATACCGCGCCAAAGACTGTTTCGAATTTTGTGTATTTAACAAAAGGTGGATATTTCAATGGACTTACATTTCATCGTCGTGAAGAAGGGTTTGTCATTCAGGGTGGCGACCCAAGTGGAAACGGAACAGGCGGCCCTGGTTATGAATTTGAAGATGAAGTTACTGACTCGTATCAGTACGAACGCGGAATTGTTGCAATGGCAAATCGCGGTCCAAACACAAACGGTTCACAGTTTTTTGTAATGTTGGGTGATGTTCCACTTCCAAAAGCTTATTCAATTTTTGGACGCGTGATCGAAGGAATGGAAGTTGTGGATCAAATCCAAGTTGGAGATGTGATGGAATCAGTCGCGGTTGAAGCAAAATAATATGTCAAAGAAACACTGGCTGATTATTTTATCGCTCGTGTTTTTGATTGGAATCATTATCATTCTGAAGCCGTCCTTTTGGACGGATGAAGAATCTCGCGGGATCCTTCGTTTAACTCAAGATGACAAAGGAGGACAGAGGACGACAGAGAATGAGGTGGTCGCACACATTCCTCTTCCAGACGAAGTTCGTGGATTATATTGGACAGCTTCAACTGCCGGTTCTGAACGATCTGACGAGTTGCTTTCATATATGAATGATCATGGACTCAATGCAGTTGTGATTGATCTTAAGATGGATAATGGTCAAATTGCGTTTATTACAAAAGATGAAGCATTGAGTGTTTATCAACAAACAGAATCAGCGATTGGTGATTTAGATGGTCTTCTCACGAAACTTTATGATAGTGGAATTTATAGGATTGCTCGTATTGCTATTATGCGCGACAAAAAGTTTGGAGAAATACATCCTGAATTTGCGATGAAACAATCAAATGGCAATTTTTGGACAGATAAAATTGGTTCAGTTTGGGTTGATCCTGCCGCCCCAGAAGTCGCGCAATATGCGATTGCGCTTGCGCGTGAAGCTTATGCACGTGGGTTTGATGAAGTTCAATTTGATTATGTTCGTTTTGCTTCAGATGGATCAATAAACTCGATCGTCTATCCTGTTTATAGTGGAGAAAAAAGTAAGGTTGAAGTAATGCAGAGTTTTTTCAAAACAGTTGGAGAAACAATGCAGAAAGAAAAAATTCCTGTTTCGTTTGACGTTTTTGGTATGACTTTTTGGTCGTTTGATGATTTCAACATTGGCCAGCGACTTATTGATGTGTTGCCTTATGCTGACTTTGTTTCACCAATGGTTTATCCGTCTCATTATGTTGACGGGTTTGAAGGTTTTGCGAACCCGGCTGAATTTCCGTATGAGATAGTTAAGCGTTCGCTTAATGAAGGAACGAGAATAATTCACGGTTTTTACGCTGATTCAGATGTTGAACTTCGCGCGCATTGGAGGCCGTGGCTTCAGGATTTTGATATTGGCGCAGTGTATACATCTGATTTGGTTGAAGCGCAGATAAAAGCGACTCGCGATGCTGGCGCTTCTGGTTGGATACTTTGGAACGCTCGCAATGTGTACGAACCCGCGGATTATTAAAGGAGCGTGGAGCTGTGTCGCAGGGAACAGCGGCGAAGAGTCCGCTGGCCCGGAGACATAGCTCCACGCTCATTTAATTTATTTTTTGTCTACTCTCCAACCTCTTCCACTTCTTCAGCCTCTTCAGTTTCACCTGCTTCTTCAGCCGCCGCTCTTCGTCGTTTTTCAAGTTCAATCTTATCTTCCAATTCTTTTTGCATCATTTCTCTTCGTCTTTTAATCAACTCTTTTGCTTCCTCAACTTTTTGCTTAACCATTTCGCGTCGTCTTTCTTCAAGCTGTTTTAATTCCTCTTCTGCTTTTTCTTCTCCTTGCGCAACACGCTCGCGAAGAGCTTTAGCCGCTTCAATGTGTTCACGGATCTCCAGCGCATGAGCTTCGATTCTGTCTTTTACGTCTTGAAGATGGTCTCGGATTTCTTCTGGAATTTTTTCATTATTGATTGCGTTTTCAAGTCTTCTGGCTCGGAGTGCCATTTCTTCTCTTAACTCGAGAATCTCATTTTTTGTTTCGTCTGTTGCTTTTTCTTCCAACCGATCCATAATGCGGCGATGTCGTTCTAATTGTTTTGCGCGATTTCTCAACAAGCGTTCTGTTTCTTCATTTGGGTTTTCAAGCGCGGCATCTTCTTTGTTTTCAGATTCGTCCATCATGTTATTTGCAATCTCGAGCATTCGTCTGGCTCGTAGTCGCAATTTTTCTCCATCACTTTTTTCGTACATTTTTTCTGCAATAAGCATTCGTTCTTCCGCGTATTTTATTGCGCGTTCTGCTTTGAGATTATTATTAAATGTCAAAGCAAGTGCCAAGCGTTCTCGAATGGATCTTATAAAAAGTCCAAACTCTGAAGGAAGTTCAGTCTGTTCATCAACAACAATTCCCTCATATTCTGTGTCTTCTGTGGCGATTGATGTATCATTTACACTGGTCGTGTTGCTTATACTATCTGTTTGAGCCAAGGCTGGCGTTACGAAAAGAAAGAGCGATGTGACTAAAATTGGAAACATGTAATGTTTATTGCGCATATACTATAATAGTATCACTATGTGGAAAATTCCGAAACTCGTGCTTTTGGATTTTGACGGAGTTGTTGTAAAAGGTTCAAATGAAGCCTATTTTGATTGTTATCATAAAGCGCTTGAGTCTGTTGATGCAAAGCTTGCACCAGAGATCGAACACGAACGTATTTTGGAAGGATGGGGAAGCGGGCATGTTGAACAGTTGACAATTTTATTACGTGAACGTCAAGAGCTTGTTAATCAAGCTGGAAAAACTTGGGTTGCGTGTGTTGACGAACCAAAGTTTTGGGAAAATATTGAACTTGTCCCAAATGCGGACAAGGCGATCCATCTGATAGAACAAAAGATGAGCGTCGCGATTGTGAGTGGTTCACGAAAAGATCACATCGAAAAATTGTTAAGTCGTTTTGGAATTGATGGCGAGCGGATGATTTTTTCATCATACGATGTTGCTGATCCGTCTTTGCGAAAACCAAATCCATACACACTTCGACTTGCGCTTGAACGCTTTAATTGTTCTTCAAGTGAAGCAATTTATGTTGGTGACATGCCAAACGATATTGTGATGGCGCGAGCGGCAGGAATCGAACCAGTTGTTGTGCTTACAGGCGAACTTGATGAAAAGCGCGCGAAAGAATTTGGGGTTTCGCGGATTGAACAAGATCTGTATTCACTTGCCAAAAAATATGTTAAATCAACTTAAATATCTCAACAACGTTTCTTGGCAAGAAGTTTTTGATGTTTGGAAAGAAAATGAAGGCTCTGATCCTGTTTGGCAGACGTTTGCGAAAACCGAAAAAGGTTGGGATACATGGGAACAGTGGCGCGGATATCAATCTTCGATTTTGGGAGCGGATGAACGAGAGTGGAAATTGTATGAGATACCTGATCCAAACCAAACAGTGCCCAAGTTTTTGATTGGTCCGTTTCCTGGTTGGCAAAAACTTTTTGAAGAAAAGAACGTGCACACGTTTGAAGATATAGTTCGCGATAAAACAGAATGGGTAAAAGAAAACATTGGAATCAAAACAAGACGCGAGAATTTTCCACAATCAACGCAATTCATTGGTTTGTATCTTGAAGATAAACAAAAGATTGTTATGTATGAAGGGCATCATCGCTCGGCCGCGATTTCACTGGCTGTTTTTGAAAACTATCCGATTGTTTTTACATCAAGCCCGACGATTGCTCTTACAACTATTACTGGTGATTCGTCTAAACTTTTAGATCATTTGCTTGCAACAAAAGCAAACAAACCCGTTTAACTTATTTTTGAAATAGTATAGATCACATCTCCTTGGAGTGTTTTTACAGTAACAGCGTCGCCGACAGTTTTGTTCATAAGTGCTGATCCGAGTGGTGAAACATTTGAGATTCTTCCGTGTACAGGATTTGCTTCATGCTGACCAACGATTTCGAATGTCTTTTTATTTTTTTCAACTTCAACAACAACTGTTGAACCAAGCTGAACTGTTTGTACTTGGCTTTTTTCAATGAGTACAGAGCGTTTGATTTGTTCTTCAAGTTTCATTACACGATTGTGTAATCGTCGCATTCGTCCTTTTGCTTCTTGATATTCTGCATTTTCTGAAAAATCTCCAAACTCGGCTGTACGTTTAACATCCTCAATTGCTTGGGGGAGTTGACGCGATTTTATATCGGCAAGTTCGTCTTTGATTTTTTGAAGGCCGACCGGTGTTATGTGCAAAGGCCCCTCATCTTGGTGGATTTTTAGTCGTTCTGATTTTCGAATAGGTAGACGCATAGGTGGAGATAGTAGTTAGTAGCAGAGTAGCATAGTAGCGGAAGGTTGAAAAATTAAACAAAAAACCACCCAGCTTTACGAGGAGGGTGGCAGATGAGAGATCAAGCAATGCCTGGCAAAGGATCGCGTTTTTCAACTCCAGAGCATGCGACCAGAAGATCCCAGGAAGGACAGTCGCGCGTTGTGCACCAATCTCGGTCTGATGAAATTCTTTCTCCACATTCTGGACATTGCCAGCATGAGGAAGTCTTTTTAGTGCTTTGCTTTTTTCGAGCGCGAGCAACAGTGAGAATGTACAAGTACTCGATCCACCAGAGCGTTAGTTCAAGACTCTCTTGGTGCGCGATTGAGTTTCGCGTTCGAAACACATGTAGACTCTCTTTTGGTTGCACGACTTTCAGTTCGTGCGGGTCCATTAGATCGAAGAGCGCTCGTGGAATATTGCATTTGCGCAATACTCCAACAAGTGGCGATAAGCGACGGCGTAGTGGTTGTGGAAGATCTTGCAGAGTGAAGGTAGCACGAATCGTGTGCAGATGTGCCCATGACACATTGACCCGATCAGGAACGATGATCAACCGTTGTGGAGGTTTTTGGTGGTCCTCCTCAATATCAGGTCCAACGGCTGACTGTTGCGAAGCACCATGAAAAAAGTCTTCCATGTTTCCCTCCGAAGATAAACATATCATTGTAGTTTGCCTTCGACAAGCTCAGGCAATAATTCTATAATGTCTTCATGCTTTCTCGAATTACTGAAAAAACTTTCTATCAATACATCAAATGCCCGAATTGGGTTTACTTTGATGTGCATGCATTTGAAAAACGAGTTCGTGATCCTCTTATGGATCGCTTGATTGATGATGGGCTTCTTGATGAAAAACAGCGTGAGATCATTTCTGATCGCACTGACATGGTAGAAGTTACATCTGAAGATCCTGATGAAGCGTTTCGACAAACACTTGAGTTTATGCGCGAAGGTCGTCAAACGATTTTTCACTCTGTACTCATTGATAAAAATTTTGTTGGACATCCTGATGTGCTTGAAAAAGTTGAAGGGCGTTCGAAGCTTGGTGATTTTTATTATGTTGCGGTTGATCTTAAACGTTCACGTTTTTTACGCGACGATCATAAATTTCAAGGATGTTTTTATGCTGAACTTCTTGAACGAATTCAAGATGTGAAGCCTGTTCAAGGTTACATCATCACACCTGACAAAATTGTTTTGCCATATTTGATTAGTGAGTTTGAAGGAGAATTCACTCTTACACTTTCAGAGATTGAAAAGATTATTGTTGGCACACAGCCAGTTCATTTTGTAACTTCAGGATGTAAACAATCACCATGGTTCAAAGAATGTCGTGGTGAATCCGAAACGTGCGATGATTTGTCGTTATTGAATCGAGTTTGGCGTCAAGAAGTTGCTCGTTTGTTAAAAGCAGGAGTCAACACAATATCGGAACTTTCGCTAAAATCTTTGGTTGATCTTGAGCGTTTGGCTCCTGATGTTAGTTCATCTCGGCTTGAGATTATGCGCGATCAAGCAATTGCGATAAAGGAGCATCGGCATATTTTTCGTGGAACGGTTGAACTTCCTGTTGCAAAGATCGAAGTTTTTTTTGATATTGAAAGTGATCCGCTTCGAGATTTTGATTATCTTTTTGGAGTGCTTGTAGTTGAAAATCGCAGTGAATCGTATCAATCGTTTTTTGCGGTAACTCCAGCGCAAGAAAAAGACGCGTGGGATGAGTTTGTCGCTTTTGTTGAAGGACATTTGGACGCGCCGATTTATCACTTTGGTCAGTTTGAAGTTGAAGTTGTTAATCGTTTTAGCGCGCGATATGGGATTTCTGCGATTGCGCGAGAAGCGCTTGAACGTAACATGATTGATTTGCTTGAAGTGATTCGTCCTGCTGTAATTTTTCCTTTGTCATTTTATTCGCTCAAAGATATTGCCGCTTATTTGGGTTTTGAGTGGCGTGCTTCTGACGCATCTGGTGCGAATTCTGTTTTGTGGTTTGAAGAATGGTTGAAGAAAAAAAATCAAAAGTTGTTGCAAAAAATTCTTGAGTATAATGAAGATGACGTGCGCGCAACTGCTCATGTAAAAAAATGGTTATGTGAAAATGCAATATGAAAACAAGTTGGTTTCGAAATTGTGCGGAGTTAATTATCTTGATCGCTATCATTGCCACGGTTTACACACAACGCGTGGGGATTTCGCAGTGGTTTCGAGAAATGATGGAGCCGTCTGTGCCAGAGGCAGTGGAGTTTGAAAAAATAACAGAGGAAAAGGAAGAAGGTAGTCGCGGGCTTCAGCCCGCGCAAGCGCCAGTCATCCCGAGTGCCGTCGATGGATCTGAAGAAAAAATATTGCCTGAACCTGTTGAAGGCAGTATAGATGATGTAGTTGTCACTTCGACAAGCTCAGTGGATAAAATTTTGCCTGTTGAAATCAATCTCGCTGTTCCTTTTACATCTCAAGCTCCGCACGCGAATTGGGATTTACCATATAAAGAAACATGCGAAGAAGCATCGCTCTATATGGTTGATGTTTATTATAAAGGAGTAAAAGCGGGGAAGATTGCGGCTGATACTGCGGACGAGGAGATTAAAAAAATTATAGAATTTGAAAAAGAAATTTTTGGATATTATGAAGACACAACCGCAGAACAAGTTGGAATTCTTGCGGAAATGATGTATGGTCACGAAAAAATTGAACTGATCGAAAATCCAACTGTTGAACAAATTAAAAAACATGTTGCTGAAGGACATCCGGTTATTGTTCCTGCGGCAGGACGAGAACTTGGTAATCCGAATTTCACAGCGCCTGGTCCGATATATCACATGTTAGTGATTCGCGGATACACAAAAGATGGTAAATTCATCACAAATGATCCGGGCACAAAAAACGGCGAAGCATATGTTTACGATTTTGACACAGTTATGAACGCGATGCATGATTGGAACAATGGTGACGAGATCACGGAAGGAAAAAAGGTAGTACTAATTGTTTATCCATAATTCCAATCTTCCTTTCCCTTACCACTCGCCCCTTATCCCCCTTTCTCTATATGGACTACATTCTTGGTGGATCACTTGGTGCAATTGTCGCTTTCATTTTCGCAATTCCCGCGATCGTTCTTGAGATCAAGCAAAAAGGTGAAGCGACTGATGCTCCGCTAATTGTTGATGCGCGAAAAATTTTCGGTCGTCGTCTAAAAAAGCAAGAAGCATTTTTGGTTGGCTTGCTCATCCATATTATTTTTGGATTCTTGTTTGGATTGATTTACGTTTTATTTGTTTTGCAAGGATGGCTGTTTGTCACGCACGCGCCATACACATTTTTGTCTTTAATTGTTTATGCGTTATTAAGTTGGATTGTCGCAGGAGTTGTTATTTATCCCGCGCTTGGTATGGGATTGTTTGCACGTCGTGAAGGAAAACACGTTTGGATTGAAACTCTCACGTCGCATTTGATTCTTGGAATTTGTTTGTGGCTTCTTGTTCAATATTATCAGCCACAGTTTTTTATTATTCCAATTTAAACTAGTCGTTGCGAAGCCGAACCATGTCTCCGGGCCAACGGACTTTTCGCCGTTTGTGTTGTCCGGTCTGGCTTTCAGACAGACATCGGCCAACCCGTTTCGGAGGTACGAAGCCAAGCAGTTGGCTTCTTTACTCCTCCTCTACTCCCTTCGACATGGTTCGAGCTTCGCAACGACAGAAATGTGAATACTCTCCGCACAATTTCAGTTGCAGAATTTATCAAGCTTGTAAACGAAACTCTGCGACTTATTCCGTCGCAGGAGTTTGTTGTTGAAGGTGAAATTTCCGATTTTCGAATTGCGCAAGATAAGTGGATCAGCTTTGATTTGAAAGATGAAAATGGAGAAGCAGTGCTTAAGTGTTTCATGACAACTTGGCAATTGCGTGTACAGATAGAAGATGGAATGCGTGTGCAAGTCCGTGGAACTCCAAAAGTTTATGAGCGATACGGGCAGTTCAAAATGAATGTTCAGGAAGTCGAGCCTGTTGGAGAAGGAGCTCTTAAACGCGCGTACGAACTTTTGAAAAAGAAACTTGAGCAAGAAGGTTTGTTTGATGTTTCGCGCAAACGTTCTTTGCCGCGTTTTCCAAAACGAATCGGTCTTATCACTTCTCGCGATGCGGCCGCGTACGGCGACTTTCTTCAAATTCTAAACAACCGTTGGGGAGGCGTTTCAGTTTTTCATTTGAATGTTCATGTTCAAGGCAGGGAAGCAGTATCAGATTTACTCGGAGCGTTTGAGTATTTCAATGAGTTGTCTGATACAGAGCGTCCCGATGTCTTGGTTCTTACTCGTGGTGGTGGAGGGTTGGAAGATTTACACGCATTTAACGACGAGAGTGTTGCGCGCGCAGTATTCGGTTCAAAAATTCCAGTTGTGTGTGGAGTCGGACATGAACGTGACGAATCGCTTTGTGATTTTGTTGCTGATGTTCGCGCGTCAACTCCATCAAACGCGGCAGAAAGAGTTGTTCCAAACAGAGAAGAAGTTCGTTATGAAATTGAGATGATGTGTCAACATTCTGAAGAGCGTTTGCTTAACCAGTTGAGTCAGAAATCATTGATTGTTGAACGCGCAACAAATGTGATAGGGCGAATCATTAGTCAACAAAATGAACGGCTGAAGCATTTGCGTCAGAGATTTTTTGACGTGACTCATGTTTGGGCGCCAGCGCTTTTTGATCAAATAGATGGATTTGAAAAGATTTTGCGACAACTTGATCCAAAACGTGTGCTTGCTCGCGGCTACGGAATTGTTACGATAAACGGCCAAGTCTTAAAGGATGTTTCATCACTTGAAATCGGAGCTTCTGTTGGAGTACAATTGGCAAAAGGCTCATTTGAATCTTATGTCACAAAAAAAGAAAACAATTGATTTTGCGTCATCTTTTGAAGAGTTGGAAAAGATTACACAATGGTTTGATTCTGAAGAGAATGTTGATGTTGAAGTTGGTTTGAAAAAGTTTGAGCGCGGGCTTGAACTCGCGAGCGAGCTCAAAAAGAAATTGTCTGAAGTTGAAAATAAAGTCGAAGAGATAAAGAAAAAATTTACTTAATATGTCTTATCTAATTTTTCGCTGGATTATCAATGCGATCGCGCTTTTGCTTGTTGCGTATTTGGTTCCGGGTTTTGTTGTTGTTAGTTTGTACAACGCGCTGATAGCCGCATTAGTGCTTGGACTTGTGAACGCGCTCATTCGTCCTCTGTTGTTCATCTTGACGCTTCCGATAACGATTCTTACACTTGGACTTTTCACTTTTGTCATCAACGCGCTCATGATTTGGTTTGTCTCAACAGTTGTTGATGGATTTGATGTCGCAGGTTTCACTCCGGCTTTGCTCGCGGCAATTATTTTGTGGGTGATAAGTATGGTGACGAATTGGATGATAGATCAAGCAAAGGAAACGTAACCGCTCCAAAACTCGCGATCTTTAGTTTTACGGGCACCCAGGCGTCTCTTCGACGTACGTTTCAGTACGTCTTCAGAGTCGCCAGCCCGTTCAACTAAATCTCATCGAGTTTTGAAACGGTTTGCCAACTATTTTATGCTACACAAAAATTCTCTCGAACCTTCAACGCTCGTCATTTCAGTTGGCGGATCACTTGTTGTTCCAAACGGCGGAATCGACACAGTGTTTCTCAAAGATTTCAAAAAATTAATTTCCAATCACATCAAAAGTGGTTGGCGTTTTGTAATTGTTGTTGGTGGGGGTGGAACCGCTCGGCAGTATCAATCCGCGGCTCGCGCGATTGGAAAGATCACACCGGAAGATATTGATTGGATCGGTATTCATTCAACAAGATTGAACGGCCATCTAATGCGTACAATTTTTCGAGACATCGCGCATCCTGTTATGATCAAAGACCCAACTCGTCCTTTATCAAAATGGACCGGACCTGTTTTAATAGCGGCCGGATGGAAACCCGGATGGTCAACCGATTATGTTGCAACGCGTTTGGCAAAACGTTTCAAAGCAAAAGTCGTTGTGAATTTGTCCAACGTTGATTATGTGTATGACAAAGATCCAAACAAACATTCTGATGCAACAGCGATTTGTGAAATGAGTTGGAAGGATTTTCGAAAAATAGTCGGCAACAAATGGGATCCCGGAATGAATGTTCCGTTTGATCCAATCGCGTCACGCTTAGCGCATCAATCCGGAATTTCTGTGGCGCTTCTTAATGGAAAAAACATCAAAAATTTGAATGACTTTTTGTCTGGCCGAAAGTTTATTGGAAGTGTAATCGGCGGTCACAGCGCTTGACTTTTTGTTGTTAAAATGATGAAATAGGTCGTCCATGCATGAAATGCATAGGAAAGGAGAAAGGGATGAGGTTTTTCGTTGTAGTTCTGTTCGTTCTCACAGGGTTCGTTCCGATGGCCTATGCGCAAGAGGAATGTCCTGAAAGTCAGATCATTTCTGATAGTGTCGAAGCCGAGGTCTGCAAGCTCGATCCAAAAGACAGAGCAGTCGTTGACAAGATCAAGGACGTTCTCTCGCGAGCGAACGAGAAGGAACTCGACAGACTTCGAACAAAGATCAAGAACGATCCTGCGTGGAAGATCGCGAACGAAACGCAGAGAGCGTTTTGGCAAGAAGTTATCAACATCGCTTTCATCCATCTCTGGCAAGACGACTGTCTTACTCTCTATCTCATGCTCGGTTATTACAGTCGCGCGAATCATACGAAGGTGGATGAGGAATGTGCACGGAACATAGAAAGGCTTGTGTCAACACTTATAGACACGAAGTCGCCGTTTCCTTCTCCGCACGAAGATTGCCGCAAGGATGATCCAGTGGCTGTTGCGCGGTTCGATCAAGCGCTGGCTTATTTTTACATAGTGTATCGCGTGAAGTACAAGTGTCATTGCGATACGGAAGGATACTGACGTGGTTTACATTTTCATTTCTTTGTTCGTCGTGTTCATCGCGTCAATGGTGATGAAAATGGCAATACTCTGATCATGTCTATGCCTGTTCGCAACTCGCGAGCAGGTTTTTTTGTACCGTTACCTTGACACTTGTTTCCAGATTTATTAGTATATCTTCGAACTAGAGATTCGCCGTAGAAAACGGGTTCCGAAAGGATAAATCCCGTCGAGGTGAAAGAAAAACGTTTGGCGTTTTTCGATCAACTTGCGGTGTGAATCGCAGGTTCTTTTATTAAAGGTCGAAAAATAAATAGCCATTAGCCGTTAGCCACTAGCCTTTAGGAAGGCAGTTAATCGAGCTAATAGCTAAAGGCTAACAGCTTTCCCTTATGCCAAAAACACGTTCACAAAAAGAAACAATAGTCGCGGAGCTTGCAGATAAACTCTCGCGCATCAAATCAGCAGTTTTTACATCCATTTCAGGATACACAATGGATGATGCAAACGCTTTGCGCTCGAAAGGTCGTGCACAAGGTGTTGAAGCAGTAGTTGCAAAAAAAACTTTGCTTGTCAAAGCGCTTGAGAAAAGTAATTTATCAGTTATTGCTGATGAACTTCAAGGAAGCATTTTGACAACAATGGGATATAACGACGAAGTCTCGGCCGTCAAACTCATCGCTGGTCTTATCAAAGATCGCGAAGGCATCAAGATTATTGGCGGGATTCTAGAAGGACGTTATGTAAACGCTGATGCAATCAAACAACTTGCCACTTTGCCAAGCAAAGAAGAGTTGTACGCGAAAGTTGTTGGATCGATCAACGCGCCAATTTCTGGATTCGTCAATGCACTTGCAGGCAATTTGCGAAATCTCGTTTACGTTTTGAATGCAGTTAAAGATTCAAAACCTAACTCATAATTCATTCAGATGGAACGCTAAAGCGTTCCGCTACAATTACTATGTCAGATGAAACAACAGTGGTCGAGGTTCCTGCAAAGTTTCAGGATCTCGTTACAAAGATCGAGCAAATGTCCGTTTTAGACCTTGCAGAACTTGTAAAAATTCTTGAAAAGAAATTCGGCGTGAGTGCCGCGGCTCCAGCAATGATGATGGCAGGAGGCGCAGGAGCAGGTGCGGCAGTAGTTGAAGAGAAAACATCATTCGATGTTGAATTCACAGCCGCCGGCGAAAACAAGATCGGTTCGATCAAAGTTGTCCGCGCGATCACAGGCCTTGGACTTAAAGAGGCAAAGGATCTCGTTGACGGAGCTCCAAAGATGGTGAAGGAAGGAGTCACAAAAGAGCAAGCAGAAGATATGAAGAAACAGCTCGAGGAAGCTGGAGCAAAAGTCACAATCAAGTAATTCAAAAACAGGCGCAAGCCTGTTTTTTCTTACTCTTTTTTCTAGTTTGTTGTGCAAGTATTTAGATCGTCCGTATCCTCTGTTCTTGATCGTTGTCGTGAGTCGAAGAGGATAACCAACGTAAGTGGCGGTGGCTTATTTCTCGACGGCGTGGATCGACGTAGATGACCAAACGATTTTACTTTTAGTCTCAATACATTCAATAAACTACACAAGAGACAGTTACGGGACATTTTTTCTGCCGTTGGTTCTGTATGAAGGCCAAGAAAAAGGAGTTCCGTCTGTCTCCACTGGAACAAACGATGGTTGAAGGTGGATAAAAAACAGACTATCTCGCAACATGACTCGGGGCGATGGAGTAAAGTTTTGAGCCGGAGAGAAGATAGATTGTGTATCCCGATTCATCAACAATTACATCTGTCATGTTTTGGAATGCGTCGGAATGATACTGCACAACAAACGCTCCTGTCTCTTTGTTGAAAACAACCAAACGTTTTGTGTCCGGTTCAAGTACATACAAATACGCGCTGTCAGTGTCAGTCCAGATGTCGGTTGCGTTTGTGATCGGTGGATCAACAACTCCTGTTTCCCATCCGACTTCGCTTCCACTTACAAATCGCGTGATTTTTCCATTTTTCATTAAGACAAAAACCGTTCCATCAATAGTGAATGAACGTGCGTCTTTAAGCGCTGTTGTTTTTGAAGCAATCCATTTTGCAGGCGCGCCAAATCCATCTCCACTTCTACCATAGCGATAAACTTGTCCGTCAGTTTCTGTTTGCGTCAAAATGTATAGTCGGTTTGCATACGCAAGCAGATCAATCCATTTTCCTTCTATCTGTTCTAGGCTGATTGGTTTTTGTGCTGACTCATCTTTTATGAATTGAGAAACAACGTTGTTGTCGGTTAATGAGTAGACCTTATCTTTGTCAGCGCTTGCTGAAAGTGAAACTCGCGCGTTTGTTTCTTGAACACTTGCTGGTTTGAATACTTTTTGTGTTCGATCAAGTTGGTATACACGACCGTCTGTTGCAAAGACATAAATATCAGAACCGACTTTCACAAATGATTGTCCAAACACTCCATCAGTCACAGATGCCAGATCTCCGAGCAATGCTGGATTTGGAACGTTCACCAAATGTCGAATATCATCCATTGATTTTTGCATTTCAAGTCTTAGATCTTCTGTCTTTTGAATTCGCTCCTCTGTATTTGTCGGAAGTTGATCGATAAGGTTTGCAGCATTCACAAATAAACTTCGAGCTTGATTTTCGTCCTTGTAAATAATTGCTCCTGTTGCGCGCTCCATTAGATCTGTGATCGCATCGATTTTTTGTTGATAGGCTTGTTCATCTTGTGATCGCGCTCGGCTTGATGAGAAAAGTGAAATGCTTACAATCAAAACTACAACAACAGCGGCAATGCCACCTAAAAGATATTTCTTGGATCGATCCATGTGTGTGAACGATCTAACAAGCCTTTGGAAGTTTCCTTGAAATTCCAGTCGTCCCTCTTTTGTCATTAAGTGTTGTGTAGTTTTAACGGATTTTCTGGTTGCACGTCGAATCCAACGCCAAATAAGCTTCCAAATCTCCTTTTCAACAAATTTTTTAGTGCGAACTTTAAGTGTTTCAATTAAGGTATTAAGCTTCGGTGTTTGATCAGCAAGTAATTCTTGTGTTTCATCTTCTTGGTTTTTGAAATGCTGAACCGAGACATTTGTTTTAAGAGTTGCGTGTTGTTCACCCTTATTTTGAGCTGATATGTCTTGAGCTTTAATGACCACCAACAACAGAGCGGTTTTAAGTGGAAAATATTGTCGAATTTTTTCCGTGGCTCCAGAAGGCGGAAGTGTTGTGAGAACAGTGTTGAGTTCATCAGCAGCCAAAGCTCTTTGTAAGTCAACGTTTGAAATTGTAAAAACATCACCCTCGTGCAAGTCACCATCAAGAACAACAGCAAATGCTTTTTCCCAAGTTGGAAATGATTGTTCTGATTGAATGCTGTGAAACAGATTGAAGACTTGATAGCGCTGTGAAGGTCTGCGGTGAAGAAACAGTGCAGTTAAATCTCCAGTTCCTGACAAAAACATTTGATGTTCACATGCAATACCAAGCACTGCGTCAAATTGTTCAATTGGAACATTCCATCGCCCGTCTCTAACATTTTGCGCGAGTGTTTCGTTTAGTGCACCAAGAAATTGTTCAAAGCGATGCTGTGCGTTTGCTTCAGAGCCGAAAGAGTCTGCAAGCCTGTGGATTTGATCTGACAAAAGTTGGGAAAGCATTTCAGCATCCTGGGTTTGTTTCTGGCATCGAGCAACCAAAAATACCCAACCACTTCTTTCTTGTAGCGGTAAAAGCACGCAAATGCCTTCAATTCGTTCTTCTGGGGATCGTGGGCAGTATTCAGCTGCCTTAAGGTTTAGAGTCATACTTTTGATGTTTCCATTTGCCCTCCTGTTACCATTTGTGTACATTATACCTGTACAGATTCTTGACGCAAACGTCAGTATGATGACAAAAGGTTTTCAGCTTGAACAGATGTTTGGTTCAAAGACACGAGCAAGGCTCATGGCTCTTTTTTTACAATATCCAAAGGAAGCTTTTTTTGTCCGTGAGCTTACGAGAAGAATCGATGCGCAACTAAATTCCGTGCGTCGTGAACTCAAAAATCTCATTGAACTTGGTCTTATTGTTGAGAAGCAAGCAGAAAATAGAAAGAAAGGGAAGTCTCTTGCGGAAAAGAAAAAGTATTATATTGCGAACTCAAATTTTATTTTATTTGATGATCTTCGAGGTGTTTTTCAAAAAGTTCAGATTCTCTTGAAACAAAATTTTGTGCAAGAGATGGATGCGAACGGTGAAATTTTATATCTTGCGTTCACAGGGCGATTTGTTGACGCAAAAGATATTCCAACTGATTTGTTTATTGTTGGATCAATTAAACAAGCGGCTTTAGAAAAATTGATTGCAAAGTTTGAGCATGAATTGTCCTATGAGGTGAATTACACTCTAATGCCAAAGGATGAATTTTTGGATCGCAAGCAAATCGCGGATCGTTTTCTTCTTACAATTTTGAATGGAGATAAGATTGTGATGATAAACCGACTTTCAGTATGATTGTGTTTATATGCGCTCAAGACCTTGGTTTTTTTTGGCTGGGTTTGATTCAAGACCAATCGTTTATTACATTGGAAAAAATTGATGGTTCGCCAGAAGATATTCTAAAAGAGCTTGATGACTTTATAATCACTAACAAAATTGACTGCAATAAACTTGACGGAATCTCAATTGTCAGTGGACCAGGGTCGTTTACAGCCAGCCGTTTGAGTCTGATGATCGCAAATGGGCTTTATTTCACAAAATCAATCCCAATTTTTGTACTGGAAAATCCATCCAAACTCGAGCCGGAAGTGCTTATCAAAGAAAATGGCATAGGAAAATTAGCGCTCGGTTATGTTGTTCCAGCTTATGATCGACCTCCGCACATAACAGCCAAACATTGAATAGTTTTGATAAAAATGTTAAGTTTTAATTAAGTTCATCTAACTACTAATCTAATTATTTAATTATTCCTTATGGATTTTACCAATGTTCTTCAAGGACCAGTCCTTGAAATGTGGGACATTGTTTTGGCTTATTTGCCAAATCTATTGGGTGCAGTCATCGTGTTTTTGATTGGCGTTATCGTGGCTCTTGTTCTAAGAAGCGTTGTCGAGCAAGTGATCAAGCTTTTGCGCATTGATGATCTTGCGCAGAAACTTGAGATCCGATCGCAGTTTGAGCGTTTCGGAGTAAGTCTTCACATTGGTCACCTTTTGGGTTGGATTGTGAAGTGGTTCTTCGTTATCGTTGCTTTGATCGCGGCAACAGACATCTTGGGCTGGGAACAGTTGACATCCTATCTTCAAGAGATCGTTCTATTTATTCCAAACGTAGTAATTGCTGTTATCATTTTGCTTGCAGGAATTTTGCTTGCTAACTTTGTACAGCGCGTTGTGAAGTCTGCAGTTGAAGCCGCGAAACTTACGTCAGCAAGTTTTCTATCAGGAGTTGCAAAATGGGCAATCTTGATTTTCAGCTTTATGGCAGCGTTAGTGCAGTTGGAAATCGCACCAGATTTGATCCGTGTTCTGTTTACAGGTCTTGTATTTATGATTGCACTTGCAGGCGGACTTGCATTTGGTCTTGGTGGACGCGAACAAGCAGGGAAACTTCTTGAACGTCTTCGCAAAGATATTTCTTCAGACAGATAATGGTTACTTATAAGTACGGTAAAATGAGATTTTGGGAAATGTTCCCCGGCCTTCTGGTTTGGGGAACTTTTTCACTTGCAATTGTTTTTTCATTTTTTCAACCGCTTTGGGTTATCATCGTAATTATTGTTTTTGATCTTTTGTGGTTGTTTAGGGTTATATATTTCAACATTTTCATTATTGCCGCATGGGTAAAATATCGTCGCACAAAAAAAATTGATTGGGCTAAACAGTTAGAGACGCTTCCGTGCCCAAACGAAACATATCATTTGATTTTTCTTCCAACATATCAGGAAGAATATGACATTATTCATGGTACGCTTCGATCTTTGGGTGAAAATACGTACGACAATAAGCGAATGATTATTGTGCTTTGTGGTGAAGAGGCTGATCGTGTTCGGTTTGAAAATGTGAGTGCACAAGCTTTGACAGAGTTTGGTTCAGTGTTTAAAAAACTCTATACAACAATTCATCCACGCGGTTTATTTGATGAAATTCCTGGTAAAGGTTCAAATTTACATTTTGCTGGAAACGAGATTGCTAAACGTTTAGCAATAGATTTTTCTGAAATTAAAGACGAGCATATTGTTGTCTCCGCGTTTGACATTGATACGATCGCTCATCCTCAATATTTTTCATTACTCACATATCTTTATTGTACTATTGAAAATCCTACACATTCGTCATATCAACCAGTAACGCTTTTTTCAAATAACATTTGGACAGCTTCAGCTCCTGTTCGAATTGGTGCTTTTGGAACAACGTTTTGGTTGTTTGCAGAATTGGCTCGTCCAGAGCGACTTTGGACTTTCTCGTCTCATTCAATGCCGTGGAAGATGCTGAAAGATGTTGGATTTTGGCAAAAAGATATTGTTAGTGAAGATTCACGAATTTTTATGCAAGCATTCATGCATTACCACGGCGACTATCGTGTGACACCAGTTTTTTTACCGGTTTCAATGGATGCGGTTTTTGGAAAAACTTATTTTGAATCATTAAAAGCTCTTTACGTTCAAATGCGGAGATGGGCTTGGGGGATTGAGCATCTTCCGTATCTCATAGATGGTTTTCGAAATGATCCGCTCATTCCACTTCGCACAAAAATAAAATATGTGTTCAACCATATAGAAGGGATGTTCACATGGGCGACAGCACCTCTTATCATGTTTGTTTTGGGATGGCTTCCGCTTTGGCTTGCAAAAGGAGAGTCAAATGCAATTGTCCAAGCGGCTCCGTTTACACTTGAACAGCTTATGCAATCTGCAATGATTGGAGTGCTTGTTTCTGCGGCCCTTGCTTTAACATTGTTGCCACGCCGTCCAGATAGTGTTCATAAACACACATGGATCGTAATGATATTACAGTGGATTCTTCTCCCGATCACTTTTATTTTATTTGGATCAATTCCAGCGATCGACGCACAAACGCGGTTGATGTTGGGAAAGTATTTAGGGTTTAAGGTTACGAAAAAAGTTCGCGCATAAAATCACTTTCATAGGATGGTTGTTTTCTTGTGGCGTATTGCTTAACATACTCGATAGCGTGATCTATCCGCACTAACATAGTTAACCGAGGATCAGTTTGCATCATGTCGTAAGGAACAACGGCGAAGAGTCCGTTGGCCCGGAGATATGGTGCAAACTGATCCTAGATTATGTACCCACCTCTTTCAATTCACATAGTTGCATGGAACTCCATGCGTTTTCTGCCTGATTTATTTAAAAGTTTGTCTAATCAGACATACCGAGATTTCAATATTCTTGTAATTGATAATGGTTCAACCGATGGCGTGGAAGCTTACATACGTGAACATTATCCGGAAATTACAATTTTACGCAATGCCCGCAATCTAGGTTTTTCAGGTGCACACAATCAGGGAATTCGTTACGCACTCGAACATTGGGAACCGTCTAGCTATAAAGATAATTTTGTTTTGGTTACAAATCCGGATTTGATTTTACCACCTAATTTTGTTGAAACGCTCATGCGTGATGTTTCATCTCATCCAACAGTTGGAGCATTTGGTGGAAAATTGCGCCGCGCGTTTGGTGAGAATCTTACTGACGAAGCGCTTCAGGAAACAATTCAATCTGATCTAATTGATTCAACAGGTTTGCATGCTCACAAAAATAGATCATTTACGGATCGTGGAGCAGGTGAAATGGACAAAGGTCAATACGACGAGTCGCGTGATGTGTTTGGAATTTCAGGAGCGCTTGTTTTGTATCGTGCCGCGGCACTTGACGATATTCGTTTCGAAGATGAATTTTTTGATGAAGATTTTTTTGCGTACAAAGAAGATGTTGATCTTGCTTGGCGGCTTCAGCGATTTGGATGGGATGCACGTTTTGTGTCAGAAGCGGTTGCATTTCATTATCGCGGAATGTACGCGCCTGAAAAAATTGGCATTGTTGCGCGAATCAAAAATCGTCGAAACAAGTCAAAGCTACGCAGTTATTATTCAAACCGAAATCAATGGTTGCTTCTCGCGAAAGATCTTCCATTTATTGATTTTCTGTTCGCTTGCGTTTGGATAGTTCCATCGGAAATTGGAAGATTCATTTTTACTTTATTGTTTGAGACGAGGAATACACTAGCTTTCATTGATGCTGTCAAACTTTTTCCGCGTATGTTTAGGAAACGTTTATGGATTAAGAAACATCAAAAGCGATCTTCAAAAGAACTTCGTCGATGGTTCAAATAGAATATATGAAAAAAGATTTGTCAATTTTGATCGTGCATTACAATACTCCTGGACTTTTGCGTCAAACGCTCAAGGGAATTTTTACTTCAAAAATAAATATCAGCTTTGAAGTTATTGTTGTTGATAATAATCCAAAAATTCGTGTGCGCGACTGGGTGCAAAAAGAATTTCCATTTGTGAATGTTGTGATGAGTGATAAAAACATCGGCTTTGGAAATGGAATGAATTTAGCAATGCAACATACTAATGCGCGATACTATCTTGTGTTTAATCCTGACATTGCGGTTTTTGATGGAGTGTTTGATTCAATGGTTGCATACATGGACGCGCATCCTGATATTGGAATGTTAGGACCAAAACTTTTGAACCCGGATCGTACACTACAATACAGTTGTTACAGATTTATGGGACCGTCGATTATTTTATATAGAAGAATTCCGATTTTGCGTTCGCTCGGTTTTGCAAAACGCGCTGACAGTGAATATCAAATGAAGGATTGGGATCATAACCAAGTTCAAGACGTTGATTATCTTCTTGGCGCGGCAATGCTTGTTAGAAAAGAAGCGGTTGATAAAGTTGGAGGATTTGATCCTGAATATTTTATTTATTTTGAAGATCAAGATTGGTGTCGCAGATTTTGGCTTGCTGAATGGCGAGTTGTTTATAATCCAAACATTCAATTTGTGCACTATCATCGTCGCGAAACAGCTGAAGGATCGTTCTTGGAGCAAATTCGAAATCCACTTACACGCCTTCAAGCAAAAAGTGCGATATACTATTATCAGAAATATAAAGGTTCGATAAATCCAAGACATGCATACTCCGTCAGCAATTCATCAAAGTGAACCTTCGATCATTCACCGTCGCCATCGTCGTCGGCAATTTTTTCGTGCATTCATTGTTGTACTTGTGGTTTTGTTGGCAGGTTGGTTTATTATGCTTCTTCTTGTACTGGGTCAAGCCGCGGCGGCAACTCTTGATACTCGCGATGCGATTTCTGATACTGCAAAAAACGTTAAGTCACTTCATTTTTCAGAAGCACAAAAAAATCTTGCACGAGCGGCTCAATCAATCAAAGAAGCAGAACAAAGTGTATTTTTGCTTGAGCGTGTTTGGTTTCTTCCAGGTCTCAAAGATGAGTTTTCAAATTTGAAAGGAACTTTTATTTCAAGCGGGCAATTGGTTGACTCATTATCAAATGTTATTTCGTTAGGACAAGATGTAACTCAATTAGCAGGACTTGGAAACACATCAGTAACTTTTGATGCCCTTTCTCCATCTACAAAACTTGTTATTCTTGAAAGATTAAGCACAGCATCAAATGACTTTGATCTTCTATCATCAAGACTTCAAATTACAAAAGAAGAATTGACTTTACTAAAAGACAGTCGTTTTGCTTCTCCATTTCTTGGAGTTCTAAATCCAGTTGTTGATCAGATGGATCAAGTTGAAGATCAACTTAAAGTTGCGTCTGTTCTGGCGCATTTGTTGCCTGAATTTTCTGGTTTTGGAAAACAAAAAAATCATTTGTTGTTGTTTTTGAATAATGATGAGCTCCGTCCGGGTGGTGGATTTATTGGAACGTATGGTGTGATGAATGTTTCAAACGGAGAAGTTTTGCAAACAAAAACAGCAGATGTTTACGCGCTTGATGATTCGTCTAAAAATTTTGTAACTGCTGTTCCGCCAGTTCCTTTGCAAAAATATAACGCAACTTCAAAATGGTATTTTAGAGATTCAAATTGGAGTCCTGATTTTGCTGTTAGCTCAAAAGAATCAATCAAGGCTTTTGAATATGAATCAAACATCAACATTGATTCCGTAATTGGATTTACTCCAACGTTTGCTTCAGCGCTTTTAGGCGAGCTTGGACCAATTGAAGTTGATGGTCAAACTTTTACATCAAAAAATGTTCCTGATTTGATTGAGTTTCAAGTTGAGAAAGGTTTTTGGGAAAGCGGTATTCCAGTTGATCAACGAAAGGAAGTATTGGCTGATTTAGTTAAGGAAGTTCAGTCGCGTTTAATAGCTTTGCCGTTTTCTAAATGGGGCAATATTTTCACAATTGTTGATGAAGAATTGAAATCAAAACAGCTTGCAGTATTCAGCGAAAACGAGCAGGTTCAACAAACGCTTGTTAATGTTGGTTGGGCTGGAGTTTCCTCATTTTCAACACCAGATGTTCAATGGTTTGTTGATGCGAATCTTGCGAGTTTGAAATCAGATCCAGTTGTAAATCGTTCGATTCGATATTCGTTTTTTAGAAATGAAAGTGGTTCATGGATTGGTCGAACATCAGTAACATATGACCATGTTGGACAATTTGATTGGCGAACAACCCGCTATCGAAGTTACACACGGCTTTTTGTGCCACTTGGAACAACTTTTATTCGTGCGCAAGGTCTAAATGAAGGTCCGGAAGTTTTTGAAGAACTTGGAATGAGTGTGTTTGGTGGTTTTGTTTCAGTTGAACCTGGAGAAGAGAAAACGATTACATACGAATATGAACTTTCTGATACAGTTGTAAAAGCAATCGCGCAACAGACGTACAGCCTAACCGTTTTAAAACAGATGGGCGCTCGTGACTATGCATTGACGCTTGATCTAGATTTTGATAAGAATATCTTGCACGCGGTTCCAGCAGAGAATCGAAACGAGTGGGGGGATGATCGCTATCGTTTGAATACAAAATTGAGTCAGGATGTTGATATAGCCGTCAGCCTCTAGCTATTAGCCGTTAGTATAAATAAGTGAAGCCAAAGCCTAAAGGCTAATGGCTAACAGCTAATGGCCACGCTCCTATGTTTCAAAAAAAAATTGGAATTGATCTTGGAACAACCACTGTCCTCGTTTATGTTCCTAAACGAGGCATTATTATAAATGAGCCATCTGTTGTTGCTGTTTCATATATTGATAAAAAAGTTTTGGCTGTTGGAAAAGAAGCAAAGGACATGCTTGGACGAACACCAGATACGATTGTCGCGCGACGTCCACTTAAAGATGGAGTGATTGCCGACTATCGAACAACCGAAGCAATGCTTCGATATTTTATAAACAAAGCTCTTGGTGGTTTTCGTTTATTTCGTCCAGAAGTTATGGTTGCTGTTCCAGGAGGAATTACTTCAACAGAACGTCGTGCTGTTATTGACGCGACTCTCGCGGCAGGAGCAAAAGCGGCATACATCATCAAAGAACCGATCGTTGCCGCGATTGGCGCAAACATTCCAATTGGTTCTCCATCTGGTCATATGATAATTGATATTGGAGGAGGAACTTCGGAAATGGCCGTGATTTCACTTGGAGGAATTGTTGCTTCAGAGTCAGTTCGAATTGGTGGAGTGAAGTTTGACCTTGCGATTTCGGAATATATTCGCCGAAAGTATGGTCTTGCAATTGGTGAACGAACTTCCGAAGACATCAAGATTCAGATTGGCGCGGCAATGTATCTTCCTGATAAATTATCAATGGAAGTAAAAGGACGCGACATGATCACAGGACTTCCTAAAATAATTGAAGTTACTTCTGATGATGTTACAGTTGCTATTCAAAGTGAGCTTGAAGGAATCATCTCGACAGTTAAAGAAGTTTTACACAAAACACCTCCTGAACTTTCAGCTGATGTGATGGACAAAGGGATTATGCTTTCTGGCGGATCCGCGCAACTTCGCAGTTTAGACACTCTTATCGCTGAAGCAACCGGTGTTCCAACTTTTGTGGCAGAAGATCCACAGCAATGTGTTGCCAAAGGAACAGGAATCGCGCTTGAAAATCTTGATGCTTATAAGCGAAGTATTTTTACGAGTTAAAATTATGGAAAAGGAGGTTAACTTTTTACACGATTCTCATTCAGCAATTTTTGCGATTGATGCTTCTTCGGCTAATAAAGATAAACGAACAGGAGTTGAGAATTACGCGTTTCATTTGATTGAAGCAATGAAAAAAGAACCGCTCAAGGTGGGAGAGCGTGTTGTTTTATTTTCACCAACTCCTTTGCAAGGAACACTTGCACAAATGCCAAGCAGTTGGGAATCACGTGTTCTTGGTTGGAAATTGAAGCGCGGATGGATGCAATTGCGTGTGAGCTGGGAATTGCTACGACGTCGGTCGTCAGTTTTTTTTGTACCGGCGCAAGGAATTCCAAATTTTTCATTTCGTGTTTTAATTGTCACAACGATTCATGACATTGCTTTTCGTCGTATTGGAAATTTATATAGTTCGTCAGTTCGAAAACGTGTCGCGTCTGCAACATCACGCGCAATAAAAAAAGCAGAGCATCTTATTAGTGTTTCTCAATTTACAAAAGAAGAATTGAAAACCGTTTACAATGTTTCTGAAACAAAAATTACAGTCACTCCACTTTCTGCGGCAACAGAAATATACAAACGTTTAGACGCGAAAGCGATCGAATTGGTTTTACAAAAATACCGTTTGGGTCATAATTTTTTCTTGTTTGTCGGACGATTGGAAAAAAAGAAAAGCGTTTCAACAATTATTCGAGCGTTTGAGTTGTTCAAACAGAATCGCGGAATGGGAGATCCCTTTGAGCTTGTGCTTGTTGGTGAGCAAGGATTTGGGTATGAGGAAATTAGAACGTGCGTTGAACGTTCACCACAACGAACACTGATTCGCGAAGTCGGTTATCTTTCTGATCAAGAAGTTTCTGCACTGATGAATGTCTCGACCGCATTATTGTTTCCATCATTATATGAAGGATTTGGAATTCCAAACCTTGAAGCAATGGCTTGCGGAACAGTTTTGTTAACATCGGATATTCCAGTTCATCACGAAGTCGCAGGCCCTGCCGCGATTTATATTTCACCCAAAGACCCAGAGTTGTGGGCAAAGCAAATGACTCGACTGGTAGCTGATCCACTGCTCCGCGAACGATTGATTGAAAATGGAAGTATTCGTGTTGCAGAATTTTCTTGGGAGAAAACCGCAAAACAGACATGGGAAGTTCTGCGTAGTTTGGTATAATCACTCCATTACTCCATCACTTTTTAATCTATGGACGAATTAATGAACGAACTCAAGCATTTAGGTTTATCTGACAAAGAGGCGTCTGTTTATCTTGCATCGCTTGAACTTGGCCCAGCTTCTGTGCAAGACATATCGCACAAAGCAAAAATAAATCGCGCGACAACATACGTGATGATAGAGGTATTGTCAGGACGTGGACTTCTTTCAACTTTTGTAAAAGGGAAGAAACGTTTTTACGCGCCAGAAAGTCCTGATCGATTGATTTCCATTTTACGCGTGCAACAGAAAGAACTTGAAGAAAAAGAAAAAGAGTTTGCAAAGTCGCTTCCATTGTTGCTCGCGCTTTATAATGCTGAAGGAGCAAAGCCGCAGATTCGATATTTGGAAGGGCCAGAAGGATTGCGATCTTTGCGTCAGACTTTTGAAAAATTGAATGGGGAATTTGTTCAGATTCTTTCGATTGACGATGCGTTGGCAACAAGAGAACTAATGGAAGAAAGTCCGAAACATGTTTCCGCTCTTCGACAAGCAAGCACTTCTTATAGAATTTTGGCAGTTTTAGATAAGAAGGAACCAAAAGATATTCCGGAGATGGGAACAGGCGAAATTAGAATGGTTCCGTTTTTGGAGTTTCCAATGCACGGTGAGATTACCGTGCGAGGAAATCATGTGTTTTTGTTTTCATATCGTTCAGCAGTTTTGGCTGTTGTGATTGTAAGTAAAGAGGTCGCTGATGCGGCTCGGGCATTGTTTGAGCTTGCTTGGAAAGGAGCAAAAGATTTTCAATCAAGAATGGATAAATAACAAAATAGGACCGAGTGTGGTCCGTTGTTGAGAGAGATAAGATATGAGAGAAGCGCAACAATGTGCGCGAGAGCTTTTTTATGTGAAGCTAGAAAAGGAGCTACGATCCGAGAGCACAATGCATGTGCGGTTGGAGAAACGCCGGATTGAACCGACGCGGGTTGAGTTCGTTTGCGTACGTTTTGAGAACCATTCCTGCTTCCATTTTATTACCTCGGACTTTGCCGGCTTGGCCTGCCGGCCAGGCATCTCATCCAAAACTTTTAGGATGAGAATATACTCTAGCAATTTTTGTTGATTTTGTCAAGCCAATTGGACTGACTAAGAAGAATTTGGAGAATTTGTTGATATTTATTAACATATTTTGTCCTGTGACCATTGACAAGCAAAAGATTATTTGATAGTTTGGTCGGTTCACTCAAGAAGTGGGCAATGAGGAAGAGAGGACATAAAACCGACCAACTCCCAATGGCCGGTTTTATCTTAGTCGAAACATGGTACATGGGTTCATGTGTGTGATAAACAAAAAGACGTCCTGTAAACAGGGCGTCTTTTTTTTGGGAAAGAGCTATAGCCATCACATTATAAAATGGGACTTTAGACGACTTACCTGTGGATGGGATGCGAAGGACAAGCAGACCGCCACAGGAAAGGATGGATAAATCCTATTTCATAATGTGATGGCTATACAGTCTTGCGACCGCGCGGTCGTTGGACATTACATTATGATTCCGTACTTATAAAGATGAAAAACAAGCAGGTTGCCATTTTTAATTTTTTATGGAGTATGGAACCATAATGTAATGTCCACATTCCTCTCACAGGTCTTCATTGCAAGCATGGAGCAATGGAAAACTGTGATTGGAGGGCGACGTTGGAAAGATATCCTTCGTCGCCCAAGAGTTTGCCTTCTCGGCTGGAGGCTCTGCTTCCTCTTGGCTCACCGTTTTAGGAAGGTGACTCCTTTTTGTCGCGTGTTTCAGATTGTAGTGGAATGTGTTAACTCACTTTGCCCTCCTAAATGTTTGGTTTTTTTGGCTACGAGAGCATGGCCTGGAGCTTGAGCTCGGCCATACGGATCACGCCAGGAACCGTCCAGTTCTTGATCGCACGGACGTCCGCGGCGGTCAGACCAG
Organism: bacterium; assembly: GCA_020057555.1. Taxonomy (GTDB): domain Bacteria; phylum Patescibacteriota; class Patescibacteriia; order UBA9934; family GWF2-40-263; genus JACQXU01. Next base: position 78,915 of record JAGVFR010000026.1, read on the forward strand.
AGTTGCGAATTTTGATAGCCGCGCGACCGAGTTGACGGTACTCGTCCTTGCTCACGCCCGGGACGATCTTGCCCTGAACGCGGCGTGGCGGACGAACCAGACCTAGACCGCATGCGAGCAAACTTCCGTCGCGCAGGGTTTCGACGTGCGAGCGAGTTTCGGCGATTCTTGCGTCAACGCGTTCTTCGGCCTCGCGCTGAAGCCGTGCTTCCTCGGTCGCTCTCTCGTCCGCGAACATATTCTCGATTGCCGCCATTGCCTCGGGCACGGTCTGCGATCCGAGCGGCAGAACGGTCTGTGCGCACTTGGGGCAGAACGACTTCTGAAGGAGACCATGAACGGTCACCTCCTCGAGCCTCTTGACCCCGATAGCGCGCATGATTGTGCTGAACACGACCGCGACCCTTGCCTCGTTCATCGGAACGAGTCGCAGACACTGTCCGAACTTTCCCTGACAGACCACGTGGTCCACGCCGTCCTTCGCAATGACGAGTCCCGGGGTGAACCTGACCTCGGGCTCGAGAACGGGCTCGGGCGCTGGAGCGGGTGCGGCGGGAGCCTTCTTGGTCTCGGCCTTGTGGACCTTGACCTTCGCCGGCTTCGGTGTCTCGACCTTCGGAGCCGGGGACGGGTTGGCCTCGGTCTTGGGCGAGACGATCTCCTTGGCCATGATTTCGACAGCCTCGATCGAGGAGCAATCCCTCCAGTTCTGGCCCGTGACCTCGATGATGTGCATGGCGCGACCGAGCTCGACGTGGGATGCGAGGAAGTTGATCGAGCCCTCGAAGTGACGCTCAACCACACGGCCGAGCTCTTCGAGTTCGCCAGGGAGACCGGGGCGGGAGTCGTCCTGCGGGATGATCTGAAGTCCGGGAGCCATCTGCGCGACCATGCGTAACCTCCAAAAAAGCATGTGTCCTGGGTCCCGAACCTACACCACGTAGGAACGGATCAATTTATAGAACCTATCGGTCCTACGACCTTAGCAGTTTGGAAATTGTTATACCTTGAGCGAAGGAAAATTACTGCCTTCGACAGGCTCAGGCAATAATTTGCCGGAGTCGGAGGGTTAGATTCAATTTCTAAACTATTAAGATCGTTCCGGGTGGCGTGTTCAGGGAAAGAAATCCCTTTACACACCACCCGGAAGATATAGAGCGGAGAGAGCGGAAAGAACTACTAGCCGTTGGCGACCTTGCGGGCCTTGCCCTTGACGGTCACGATCGGCGTCTCGACGGCGGCGGGAGCCTCGGCGGGCGTGGAGACCGGAGCCGGTGTCACGGCGACCGCGGCCTTGAGCTCGGCCACAACCTGCGGGCCGACCTGCTCACCGATCGGGGTCGAGGCGAGAGCAGGCTTGGCGGGTGCGGAAGCGGCGGGCTTGGGCGTGAGCTTCGGCGCGGGCTTCTCGGACTTGGACTTCGGGAAGTAGGACATCGTGTTGACCATGTCCTTGAAGTCCAGGAGCGGTGCGAGGGCCGAGTTCTGCCCCATGCCGTGCTCGATGTTGTCGATGGCCTTCGTGAGAAGGGCCTTTCCGACGTCTTCGATGCAGCGCATGGTGTAGTACTCGGTGCCGACGTAGTCGTCGCGCTTCTCCGGGTCGAGGCCGAGCACCTCGCACGCCTTCGCGAAGATCTTGTCGCGCAACTCCCTTTCGAAGATGCGTCCGTAGAGCGGGGAGGGATCGGTCGAGGGGGCCTGGAAGCTGGTCTTCATTGAAATTCTCCTTTTCGATGGCCTGCCTCCAGCCGAACCTGACCCCTGTGGTCAAATCCGCTTTCAGCTCGATGACGGCAAATGTTGTCACCATTGAGCTGAATCGGATTTTCCCAGAAATACGGAGGTAAAGTGTGACCCATTGACCTGCCCGAAGGCTGGTGTAGATCGTGAGTCTCTTGCGTATGAATTCAGTCAGCCTAGGCCGAATGAACACATTTGAGACTCTCTGCCAATGTCGTCTTGTAAGACTCGATTGGACAGCTTTACTCTCTCCTCCGTGTTTCTGGGTCGGTTTTTAACAAAAAACCGGTTGTCGTATATATCTGATCTTTTTGGCAAGAGTCAGACGTACACAACAACCGGTTCTTTTATTCAAAGAATGGCTATTGACTACCTTTATACCGTGGGTAGTGCACGGACTCTCTCCCAAAAGTCCTATTTGTAAGAATCATCTTAACGGTCATACTATATCATATTCTGTCAAAACTGTCAAGACCCGTATGTCGGTGAGGTTAGAATTTTAGCTAAAATTAGACAAAAGCTACTGTCAGGATTTTTTAGACTTATCACTCCGTCACTTCTTCACTCCGTCACTTCTTCACTCCGTCACTTTGTGTTACACTAAAATCTGTTATGGAACCTTTTTCTAAGACGATCGGCCACAAAACGGCACGACAAGTGTTTTTGCGCATGATAGAAAACAACCAGCTTCCGCATGCGATTCTTTTTGTTGGTCCAAAACATGTTGGGAAAACTCATCTTGTCACAGAATTGATCCAGCATCTTTTTCATACAATACGTCATCCATCGCTCATTTCCGATGTTAGTCTTTTAGCAAGAGAAGTTGATCCAAAAACAGGCAAGAAAAAATTCGCTATTTCTGTTAAACAAGTTCGTGCTCTTGTTGAACGTCTTTCAATGACTCCAATGGAAGGAAATTGGAAAATCGCGTTCATTCAAGAAGCTGATCGGCTTTCGATCGGAGCCGCGAATGCGCTTCTCAAAACACTTGAAGAACCAAAAGGAAACGCTCTTATAATTTTACGCGCGCCAAGTGTTGAATCTGTTTTGCAAACAATCGCGTCTCGTTGTCAGATTTTTCGACTGTCGCCTGTTGCCAAATCAGAAATTATTCCAGCGCTTCAAAAACGTGGGCTTTCAAAAACAGAAGCAGATGAAATTTCAGAGCGATCTTTTGGTTGTCCGGGAATTGCGATTCGATATATTCAAGATAGTGAAATGCGCGCGCGCAAAGAAACAGCGATCGCGCAAGTCGAAACTTTAATGAACGCGTCGCTTCCAGAGCAATTTAGATTAGTTTTTGATCTCATTCCAAAAACAGAAATTGACAAGTCTATTGCACTTTCTCATTTGCTCGATGATTGGTCAGAAGTGTTGCGCGCGAATTTATTAAAAACAGTCGCTGAAAAGCAAACAGCAACCGTGAATAAAACCGCTCGCGTTCTAAATTGTATTCAAACTGTTCGTAGCGCGATTTCTCACAACATAAATCCTCATTTATCTTTAGAACATATTTTTTTATCAACACATGTATGAAAAAATCTTTTTACCCAATTCTTTCAGTTGTACTTTTACTTATTCTTCTTGGCGCTGGTTGTTCTGGGATTGGCGGAAAAGGAAGTAAAGCTCCAGACGGCGGTGTGTTCAAAACATCAGACGCTGGAAAAACTTGGGTTACAGCAAACATTGTTCCGACTGCTCAAGGAATTGGAACACTTGCCACAACAAATGTTATTAGCATGGAAGTAGACCCACAAGATAACGGTGTATTTTTTCTTGGTTCTCGCGAAAGCGGAGTGTTGTACAGTGATGATGCAACAGCTTCATGGAAACTTCCTCGTCAAGCAGTTTTGAAAGAAGGCTCTGTTTACGCGGTTGAAGTTGATCCATTTGACCGTTGCACTGTTTACATTGCTAAAGGTTCGCGACTTTATAAATCAACGGATTGTTTGCGAACGATTGATGATGAAACTTATGTTGAAACACGTTCTGGAGTTTCAGTTGTCAGACTTGCGCTTGATTGGTACACACAAGGAACGATTTGGATTGGTTTGAACAATGGTGATGTGCTTAAAAGCACTGATGCTGGAAAAACTTGGAAATCTGTGTTGAAGCTTGGAAAGGAAGTTTCTCAAATCATCATTAGCAACAAAGACAGTCGACAAATAATTATTACGTCGTACGCACTTGGATTTCAACGCACATCAGATGGTGGAGACAACTGGGAAAAAGTCGGTGGCGATGCAATAAAATTGAATGGCGCACAGCAAGTTTATTCACTTATACAAAATTCGGATGCATCTGTTGTGTTGGCCGCGACAAAGTATGGAATTTTGCGCAGTAAGGATTTTGGTTTGAATTGGGAAGCGCTTAAACTTCTGACATCGCCAGGACAAGTTGTAATTCGCGCTTTAGGAATTTCACCAAAAGATGCAAACACAATTTATTACGCTGTTAATTCAACATTCTTTCATTCAACAGATGGAGGGCAAACATGGCAAACACAAAAATTTCCGAGTTTGCGTGTGCCGCGAACTCTGATAATTGATCCTAAAGATTCTGCGGTGGTATATGTGGGAGTCGCGGAGGCAACCGAATAATATGCATGCGTATCTAAATTCAAAAAAACCAGAGTTTCAAATCACGATCGAACATTTGCAAAAGGAGCTAGGGTCTTTGCGCACTGGTCGCGCAACTCCTGCGCTTGTTGAAGATATAAAAGTGAGCGCTTATGGATCGATTATGGAAATTCGCGGTCTCGCCTCACTTAATGTTCCAGATTCAAAAACAGTTGTGATTGATCCGTGGGACAAAAGCTTAATTCAAAACATTGAAAAAGGAATTCGAGACGCCGGTGTTGGTTTGAGTCCGGTCGTTGATGGAAATGTTTTGCGCATCATGGTTCCACAAATGACTGAAGAAAATCGAAAGCAAATTGTAAAAATCATGAAAGAAAAACTCGAAGAGTCACGAATTCGCACGCGTGGAATTCGCGAGGAAATTCGTGAAGAAATAATGAAGAAGGAAAAAGAAAAAGAATTTTCTGAAGATGAAAAGTTCAAGCTGTTTGATGAATTGGAAAAGCTAACAAAAGATTATAACGAGCAGGTCACACAAATGGGAGAAAATAAAGAGGAAGAAATAATGACTGTATGAGCAATAACGTGACAATGGAAAAATTAACTGCGCTTGCGAAGTCGCGAGGGTTTGTGTATCCGGGTTCGGAAATCTATGGAGGACTTGCGAATTCTTGGGATTATGGTCCGCTTGGAGTTGAGTTAAAACGAAATATCGTTGAAGCATGGTGGAAAAGATTTGTAACATCGCGCAAAGACATGGTTGGAATTGATGCGGCGATTATCATGAATCCAAAAGTTTGGGATGCGTCAGGTCACACATCTGAATTCACAGATCCACTTGTTGAGTGCAAAAAATGTCACACGCGTTTTCGTGCTGATCAAATTGATATTGCTTCAACATGTACGAATTGTGGCGCAAAGGATGAATTTACTCAATCCAAAAATTTTAATCTGATGTTCAAAACATTCTTGGGTTCAACAGAAGACGATTCATCTGTTGCGTATTTGCGCGGTGAGCTCGCTCAAGGAATGTTTGTTGATTTTCCACTTGTTGTTCAAACTTCTCGCAAACGTGTTCCATTTGGAATCGCGCAAATTGGAAAATGTTTTCGAAACGAGATCACGCCTGGAAATTTTATTTTTCGCACGCGCGAATTTAATTTGATGGAGTTTGAATATTTTGTGAATCCATCAGAATGGGAAAAATGGTTTGAGTATTGGCTTAATGAAATGAAATCATGGCTTTTATTTTTAGGTGTGAAGGAAGATCAATTTGTTCTGACTGAAATTCCAGATGGTGAACGCGCGCATTATTCAAAACGAACTGTTGATATCGAATATCATTATCCATTTGGACAAAAAGAATTATACGGAATCGCTTATCGAACAGATTTTGATTTGAAAAATCACATGGAAAAATCCGGAAAAGACATGCGATATATGGATCCGATGAATAACGAAAAATATATTCCGCATGTGATTGAACCAACATTTGGAATTGATCGATCAGTGCTTGTCACGCTTTTGTCAGCTTACACCGAAGAGGAAGCTCCGACTGCGGAAGAAGGTGAAACTGATAGCCGAATAGTTTTGAAACTTCCAAAAGCGCTTGCGCCGTTCAAGATCGCGATTCTTCCTCTTTCCAAAAAACCAGAATTGAATGCTGTTGCGGAGCCGATCGCTGAAAAGTTGCGTGCAAGATGGTCGGTTGATTATGACGAAACACAGTCGATCGGGAAACGATATCGTCGACAAGATGAAATCGGGACGCCGTATTGTGTGACAGTTGATTTTGATTCGCTTAACGATCACGCTGTCACGATTCGCGATCGTGATTCAATGAAACAAGTTCGGATAAAAATTGACGAGTTGGAACAGTGGTTTGGAGCGAATTTATAAATTATGAGATCCATCATTCTTAAAAATGGTTTACGTGTTTTGTTGAACCCGATCAAAGGCACAGACACCGTGACTGCTCTTATTTTTGTTCGCATCGGATCGCGTTATGAGCCGCCTTCAATGAATGGTGTTTCGCATTTTGTAGAGCACCTCATGTTCAAAGGAACACAACGTCGTCCGAACACACAAAAAATTACACGCGCTCTTGATGCGATTGGCGCAGAGTTCAACGCGTTCACTTCAAAATGCGTTACTGGTTATTACGTAAAATCCGATCGCAAAGCCCTTCCACTTTCACTTGATATTTTGTCAGACATGCTTTTTAATTCGAAATTTGATGAAAAAGAAATCAATCGTGAGCGAGGAGTTGTGAGTGAGGAGATTAACTTGTATCGAGAGAATCCAATACATCATGTTGAGGATTTGATTGAGGAGGCGCTTTTTGACGGTCATGTTCTTGGAAGAAATGTTGTTGGAACGCACAAAACAATTACAGAAATGTCACGTGAAGAAATTTATAAATACTATAAAACAAATTATTCTCCTTCAAACATGATTTTGGTTGTGTCAGGAAATATAGATTCTCACGCGCGAGCATTGATTGACAAATGTTTTGGGAGAAAAAAGTCAGAGAAAGATCGTCAAGCAAAGTTTGAGCCGTTTGTTGATCGCAAAGATTCAAAATTAGCTCCACACGTTAGCTTGCAAAACAAAAAAACAAAACAGATTCAAATTACAATTGGTTTTTCGTCGTATGGAATTGATGATGATCGCAACACTGCATTAAGCTTGCTTTCGATTGTTCTTGGTGGAAATATGAGTTCGAGATTATTCATTCAAGTTCGCGAACGAAGAGGGTTGGCGTATCGAGTTGGAACAGATATGGAAGCTTATGAAGATGTTGGGTATTTTATTGTGCGAGCCGGACTTGATCAAAAACGTCTTCCACTTGCAATGAAAACAATCATGAACGAATTGCGTTCAGTCGCACGATTGGGAATTACAAACGAAGAATTGAAAGATGCAAAAACATTTTTGCACGGGCAAGTCGCGATTCAGATGGAGGATTCATTTCATCAAGCTGAATGGTATGCAAAACAACAGATGTTTCATCGTCGCATGAAATCTCCACACGCGTTTTTGAAACAGATCGATTCGCAAACAGCTTCGGATATAAAACGTGTTGCAAAAGAAGTGATAAATTTTTCGAGAATGGGAATTGGTGTTGTAGGTCCGTATAAAAATCGAGAGGATTTTTTGAAACAAGCAGGAATATGAAAACCATCATCGCAAATTGGAAAATGAATGTTGGAGTTCGAGAAAGTGTTGCGCTCGCGCGCGGCACGCTTTTGGCTTTGCGTGGACGCAGGATATTGCCTGAAGTTGTAATTTGTCCTCCGTTTATCGCTTTGTCAGAAGTTCACAAAGTTGTCGCGCGAAGCGTTGTTTTTTTAGGTGCGCAAAATTTGTTTTGGGAAGATCATGGAGCATACACAGGAGAGATAAGCGGACGAATGCTTACAGAGCTTGGAGTAAGTCATGTAATTGTTGGTCACTCTGAACGTCGTGAGTATTTGGGTGAAACTGATGAGATGATTCGAAATAAAGTCACTCAAGCGCTTGCAAATCAATTGAATGTAATTATGTGTGTTGGAGAAACAGCAAGTGAACGCAAGTCTGGCGAACAACGTGAACGTGTGCGAACGCAACTTGTACATGTGTTTGCCGGGGTTCGATTAAAAAGTCACGAGCGTTTGATGATTGCGTATGAGCCTGTTTGGGCAATTGGCACAGGTGAGATTCCAGAAGTTGCAGAAGTGCTCGCCATGAATGAGTACATTCGATCAATTTTGACAGACGTGTTGCCAGAAATGGACGCGAATAAAATTCGAGTTCTTTATGGTGGAAGTGTGGAAGGAAATAATGCGTATTCATTTTTAAGAGAGCAAAAAATTGATGGTTTGCTTGTTGGTGGCGCAAGTGTGAAGTTGAATCAACTAAAAGAGATTATTGATGCGACAAGCGAAGTGCTTGATGCTCAAAAATCTTTATAGACATTTATGATTTGGATCATCCCTATTATCGTTATTGCGATTTGTTTGGTCGTCATTGTTTTTGTTTTAGCAAAAAAAATTCCACAGTTGCGTGTTATCGATGTTAAATCCATCCCTGAAGAACGCACACGAGAACTCAAGGAAAGAATAATCATGGGAAAATTGTCGCGAGCAGGAAGGGGAAAAATAAACGGCATTGCTAAAATTATTTCTGCTATTGTAAAATCTGCTTCGAAATCAGGAAGACGAGCTGTTCAAAAGTTATATGCAATCGAGCAGTATTATCAAAAATTAAATCGCACTGCAACAGAAGGACAACACGCGTACAGTCATGAAACAATCAAACAATTAACAACAGAAGCGGAAACACTTATTAGACAAGAAGAATATATTCCAGCTGAAAAAATTTATATTGATATCATCAGTCATAATCCAAAAAGTGTTGACGCGTATGAAGGGTTGGGGAATCTGTATTTGAAAAAAGGGGAATACGAGCAAGCAAGAGAGACATTGAAATTCACACTTCGTTTGTCGCCAAATGACGCGAGTGTTCACGTGTCTTTGGCAGAACTTGAAATTAAACTTGGTAACAACAAACAGGCTTTGGAGTCTTTGCGAAAGGCTGTTGGGAAACGATCGAAGAATCCGAAGTATTTAGATTTGTATATTGAGTCAGCTTTGGTTTCTGGTTCGCTTAAAGATGCCAGAAGCGGAATTCAGTTGTTGAAGAGAGTTAATCCAGAGAATCAAAAGATTCAGGAATTTGAAGAAAGATTTATGAAGTTAAAAGATGAATATATTGCAAAGACAAGTACACATCAAGCTGAAGATGAATCAAAAACCCACCATGAATAATGATGGGTTTTTTATTTTTATGGAGCCACCTGTCGGATTCGAACCGACGACCTTCACTTTACAAAAGTGTTGCTCTACCAGCTGAGCTAAGGTGGCGTTGGTGGGCAGGGCAGGATTCGAACCTGCGAAGACATAAGCCAACAGATTTACAGTCTGTCCCGTTTGACCGCTTCGGTACCTGCCCGAATGTAATGATCTTGTCAGCCGTATAACTGGCGAAGGCTGGAGCCGTTGACCGGGCTTGAACCGGTGACCTCATCCTTACCATGGATGTGCTCTACCAGCTGAGCTACAACGGCATTGACGACGAGAATCATAGCAAAGACACAAACATCTGTGAAGACCTTGACGAGTTTGTTAATATTCTATATCCTTGCGACATTAAAACAACCATATGTCCCAAGACAACATGATCAAGCTCGAGTGCACAGAGTGCAAAACAATCGGGTATCGAAGTCACAAGAATAAGAAAACAATCAAGGAACGACTTGAACTCAAGAAGTTTTGTAAACGCTGTGGTTCTCACACAATGCACAAAGAGACAAAATAATAAATCCGACCGAAAGGTCGGTTTTGCTTGACAAACTTTTCATATCGTGCTATTCTGTTGCCAACCAAACCTAAATTTCATGTGAGATGTTCTCTCCAGAAGGTAGGAGCGGTTCGTTAATTCTTAGGCGCAAACAGCTTCTACTCTATGCAGAACAAGCTATTTGTGGGCAGCCTGCCATGGGCGACCGATGACGCACAGCTTCAGGAGCTCTTCTCCCAATTTGGGGAAGTGACTTCAGCTCGCGTCATGACTGACAAGTTTACAGGTCGCAGTCGTGGTTTCGGCTTTGTCGAGTTCGCAAACGATGCGGACGCGCAAAAGGCCGTCGAGGCACTCGATGGCAGCACGCTCGGCGGTCGTCAGATTGTCGTGAACGTTGCACGCCCACGTGAAGAGCGCAATTAATTGCGCACAAAAACCACCCCCTAAAAGGGTGGTTTTTAATTTGATATATGTGATGAGTTGACATGCAGGCTACTAAGTGGTTTTATATCTTTTCCCTCATTGGGGAAAAAAACAAAACTAAGAAGGGTGAGAAAAATGATCGCGCGTATTATTGTTTGCGCTCTCCTGCTTTGTGCGATGGCTTGCACGAAGAAACAAGTTGAGCCACACAAGCCTGTCGTACAGACTTCAGTCAAAACAGAACTTGCATCACCACGACCGACCTTCGAACAAATTCTTGCGCGTCGTGAAAACTATTGGAGTGTTCTGGGTATGGATCAGATTCCATACGCTGACCAGTTTACACCGGAGTACTTTACAGCGCTGACCAAACGTAGAGCTGACATTATCTCCTGGGCGGCTCAAGCCAAACCAGAAATAATCTTTATCGGCCAGGCACACATTGACCTTTCTGGTGAGAACTCGGCTAATTACGCAGCAGTCGTTGATCGGGTGCAACAGTGGGTGTTTGAAACACTCAAAGTTGAAGCAAAGAATGCAAGTCTGATAACGTTCGAACAGTTTGGTACTGATGAGCGGGTCACGAAGTCTGTCATGATTCGCATTGCCAAGGAACAGTTCCAGATGTTTGGGAAAGCCTTCCCACTGTTTAAACAGCCGACCGATGAAGAGATCGCTCTCATGGTCGAAACAGACACTCAAGGGATTACTCGAGCAATACGTGGGTTCACTTCACCGCCGATCTATTGTGGCGAAGAATGGCCAAATGCGGTTGAATCGATAATCATCCTAATGGTTAGAAGCATGCCGTCTGCTCGAGAAATCGTGGCCAAACGGTTAATCGAAGACTTTAATTGGTTGAGATCTGAGATTATCCTGATTCGCACGCTAGAATTTCTACGTACGCAAGGAGGTAACAAGGCTATGATTGTTCAAGGTCTTTCTCATGCGTCGCAACTTGAAGCAATCGCGAGCGAGTACAACGTCACTCTTCGCGTTTTCGTGCCTAGTCAATGAGCCCTTCCGTTTCTGGACCGGCTCTTTTTTATTTCCATTTTATCGTTTGACAGAATCATCTTCTTGTGATTAGATGCTCGGTCGCGATTCATTGATCGCGTCTGGAGGATGCCAATGATGGCCATCACAGTCTGGTCTCTTTTGATTCTTTTTGGAGTCGGTGCGATCACTTACAGTCGGTCCGACGGAGACATCATTACAACACTGAACGTTGTGGCGTGGAGTTTCCTCGCGTACATGATTTTAAAGCTTGTGGTCATGCTCTTTCGCATGCCAAAGCTTGTGGAGTACACGATTCCAGATGTGTCAGTGCCAAACATTGTTGATAGGGAAAACGTTCCCAAGCTCAACAATGAACGACAAGAACGAGGGCCGATCACAAATCTTGCAAGGGCGTTGTTTCAAAAGATCTCCCATGCCGCGGACGAGGCGGCAATTTACGCGTTCGTTCAAGCCAAGTTTTCGTCACTTCGCCGTTCAACATGTGAACGATATTCCAGCATCACAAGTCACATCAACGTGATCGGTTTTGAAGGAATTATCGGAACACTGATCGGACTCATCACGTTCATGGCGCAGGCGACAGTGCTCTTTCAATTTCCAGACTCTGACCTTGGCAATTCCAACAGTGGTGAATTCATCAAAACAGTGACTGCGAATTTGCACAAGATCAATCTGTGGACTGTCTCGACAGCATTTTTCACAAGCGTGATCGGTTGGGGAGCGAAAGCATGGATCGGTCAGTGGGTTGACCATCGAATGGGAAAAGAGATGGCAAGCATTTCAACCATTGAGACTTGGATTCAAGACAAGATTCTCGCGCGTCTGACTTTACCAGCGACTGTTACAACCGTTCTCAAGTTTGCGAACATTGCTGAACTTCACGAGCCGCTTCGCAGGCTTGTTGAACAGATGGGGTATGCAGGTGCGCAAATGAATGAAGCGCTTGAAAGTTCGGCCGCGCATATCGGACACACCAGCACGACCATTGAAGACCTTTACGGGGAACTCGCTCCACTTTTGCGAGACGCGCTTGAACGTGTTTCCCAGATTGGAACAATGCACTTTGATGTGCAATACGTCGAAGGCGGCATTCGTCTCGTTCCTCACACTTCGTCAGACGACGGAGGAAGGAAGACAAGAAACGAAGTGAGGCTCCGATGAGTGAGCTTGAATCAGTCACAACAGCGAGTCACGGAGACGCGCAGTCTGACATTGTAGGCGGAGCTCTTATTACAGTGATGGTTCTGTTTCTTTTCATGGCTTTGCTGGTGATCGTTTTTCTTGTCGTGCTTGTTCAGAAACAGAAGCAAGCGAGTGAACAAACTACCAAGTCAGAACAGCTTGAACAAACGCTCGAACAGGTTCTTGGTGGGCGTTTGTCTGATGAGGAAATAAAAACTCTGCTCAATTCGCAAATGCTTCAGGCTGAAGTGGAAGAAACAAAGCAGGAGCGAGATCAAGCTAAGGAAAAGCAGAAACAGGCTGAAGCTGAAAAGCAGGAAGCTGTTGTTGCGATGAATAATGCAATGCGACAGGCGGCAAATGCTGCAGCTGACGCGGCAATGGCAATGCAGAAATTCAAAGAGCTTCAGTCGAAAGACAAAGAAGCGATTGCCAAGTTCGTGAGTGCTGGACTGCGACTGTGGATTTTTCGCGACGGACACGCTGTAATAACAGAAGCAGATATAATGCCAGACAAAAAATACTGGCAACAGAAATATGTTTGCAAACCCAGGAAGGCGAAGGTTCCAGCTGTGAAAAACAATCCCGACCTTGAATCGGATCATCTAATTGTCCAATAGTTCTCACTGCGCATTCAAACAAGGATGCGCTTTTTTTGTTCTTATTGTAAGCTGGAGCTCTATGCGATTCTTGCGACCCGACGATGAACAAAAAGAACTCACATACAACGACGTTTTTTTAATGCCGTTGTATTCTGAAATCCAATCTAGAATGGATGTTGATCTGACTCCTGTTGGAAATCTAGGAACGAAAATTCCAATCGTCGTTTCAAACATGACAGCAGTTGCTGGAAAACGCATGGCCGAAACAGTCACGCGCCGCGGCGGGCTTGTCGTTCTTCCTCAAGATATTCCGTTTGAAAGAATTGAAGAGATCGTTAGTTATGTGAAGCAGTGCCATCATGTTTATGAAACGCCGGTTGTTTTGAAAGAAGATCAGTCCGTTCAAACAGCGCTTAACTTGATTCACAAAAGATCGCACGAAGCTGTTGTTATCACTGACGACAACAATCGTCCGGTTGGAATTTTTACTGAAAAGGATTCGTATCGTCGTGATCGATATTCTCGACTTGGAGACGTAATGACTCGTCAACTGATTAGTGTTTCAAGTTCGATGTCACCAAAAGAAATTTTTCAGTTTCTCACAGAACGTCGATTGTCTATTGTTCCTGTTATTCATCAAGACGGAACACTCGCTGGAGTGATGACACGAAAAGGAGCTGTTCGCGCGACAATGTATGAACCCGCCTTGAATACAAAAAGTGAACTAATGACGTGTGTTGCTGTGCGTGTTCGCGATCGTGTTGCAGAGACTGTTGATCGATTGATCCAAATTGGAGTTGATGTGATCGTTCTTGACACGGCTCACGGTCATCAGAAACAAATGCTTGATGCGATTCGTACGACTCGCGCGATTTTGGGTCCTGATAAACCATTGGCCGCAGGAAACATTGTCACAGCTGTTGCCGCTGATGATTTTATCGAAGCTGGCGCGAACATTCTGAAAGTCGGAGTTGGTCCAGGCGCCGCATGCAAAACACGCATGACAACAGGAGTTGGTCGGCCTCAATTTTCTGCCGTACATCGTGTGTCTGCGATCGCGCGAAATCGCGGAGCGCAGGTTTGGGCAGATGGAGGTGTTCGATCTGCGCGCGATGTTGTTTTGGCACTTGCGGCAGGCGCGAGTCACGCAATGTTTGGTTCTTGGTTTGTTGGAACGTACGAAAGTCCCGCAGATGTTCAACGCGATTCAGATGGACGATTGTTTAAGGAACAGTTTGGGATGGCTTCGAGTCGAGCGGTGTTGGATCGAAGTCGCCAATTGGATCCGTTTGAATTGGCGCGTCGAACTTTTTTTGAGGAAGGTGTGAGTCAAACGAAAATGTATTTGAAACACGGGCAGGAGAGCGTTGAGGATATTTTGGACGAGATAACTGCTGGTTTGCGTAGCGCGTGCACATATTCCGGCGTTCGCGATTTTGAAATGTTTTTTCAAAACGTTGTTGTTGGTGTTCAAACCTCGTCTGGGTTTGAAGAAGGTAAACCAGTTGAAAAAAGTTGGTAGATGGCGTAAGATATCGACGGCTATTTTATAGGGGCTTGGTGAAGAGGTATCACATCGCTCTCCAAAAGCGCTGTCAGAGGTTCGATTCCTCTAGCCCCTGCCATCTGGTTAAAACTGTCGCTGACGCGGCAGTTTTTGCTTTATAAATGCCTGTTTCGTCGATATTCACCTGAGTTAGATCCTTAAACAACTGTTTGGACTGACTAGAGAATAATTTTCATACAGGTTCCATGTCTAGGGCTAGTTTTTTGTCGCATAACGTGAAGTTAGAACCCAATGCATGAACAATCTGTTTTCTCGCATCAGTTGATCCAGAATCGAAACACTCTCGCACTTCTTTTGCAAATGCAAAACTCTTTTCCATTCGATCTATCCAGTTGTCCGACTCTTGCTCTTTGTCATCGAGTTTGTTTTTAAAGCGTTGCGTTCGTTCGTGAGTTCCAGTTTCTTTTGTTTGTATTCTTCTTCGTCAATGAGTTCCTGGATCAACACGTTTGTCAGATTGTCGATTTTTCTTTGAATGTCGTTGTAGTTTTTTTGAAGCGATTCTCTGGCGACGAGATTCACATCCGTTTTTTGGTCGTGGAGTAGGGAATCCGAGGATCTCTTGCACACGCCAGAATTCCTGTTCAGTAATCATTGGCTCATGTGCACCTTTGTATCGACGATATCAGCAACGTAACGTGAAAGCTGAATTGCTACAACAAAAAAATCGCCTCGATGGGCGATTAGCGTTTGAAGAGTTCCGGATGTGGATGTCCGGCAAGTTTTGCATGAACTCGCATGCAGGCGGTTTTGTATTTTGGATCGAGTGTCTGACTGTTGAACAACATCGTAAAGAAAGCCTGTGACCAAAGCGGGGAATCCACGTAAAGGCAAAACTGATCGCCAAATGGGTAACCCCACTCATTTGCCAAACGACATTCCTGTGCGTAGGCATCAAGTTCTGCGAACCACATATGTGCGCATGATTGATCCTGTGTGATGTGCAATTTTTCTTTTTCTGCTTCAGAGAGAAAATTTGTGCTGAAGAGTTGTTTGGTTTGCTCATCAGTGGTTTCGATGTATTGTTGATAGTGAACGTACTCATGAAACAGCACCAGATATGCGAAGATGATTTCGTCTGGAGTCATGAGATTTGCGAGCCAGAATGGATCGATTGTGAGCGTCGGCGTGAATTCCTTCATTTGCGTACCCGGCTGAAGAAAGACTCCCGTTATTTTGCTTTTAGGCACGACTTGGAATTTAGCGGCCATCTCTTTAGACGACCACCAGTTGAGGAAGATCTCTCCATGAATAATTTTTTGGTCGAGATCATGGTTTACGTGGGAATCCGGATGACTCTTAATCAGTTGTTCCAGTTTGAGCGAGAGTGAACCAGTATCATAACCGGCAACCGAGTGTTCCGTCTGACTTTGCTTAAGTTTCAGAAGTTTGGGTGTCGACGGATAGCTTGCCTTGCCACGTGAGAGTGGCGGTGCTGGCATGATCCAATCAAAGCTCGGACGAGAAACGACCGATGAGGTTTCTTTTGCCTCTTTCGATCTTTTGGCTTGGAATATGAAGATCGCGGGCAATGTGATGACAACAATGAGAAACATCGTGATTTTGAACAACATCGTTTGAAACCAACTACCCTGTTTTGCTAAGACATTTTTTCTTACGCGTGACATGTGACCCCTCGCTGCGTGTTTTTCGTTATCGCTTGACCATTGATGATACAAGAAGTATTATAAGATTATCTAAAGATAATCTTTTGTTTCATAGAATTATAGTTTACCACATATGAAAAATATCATCAACCTTAAAGAGTTTCGTGAGAATGTTGCGAAGTATGAAACGCGCATTAAAAAAGGTGATTCATTTATTGTGACGCGTCGTTCCAAACCTCTTTTCCGCATTTCACCGGTTGAGGAAGATGGTTGGGAAACAGTGATTGATTTTACAAAATTTCGAAAGGGCGGCATGTCGGTTGATAAAGTCATAAAGGTTCTTGAATCGCTCGACTAATATGGTTGACCGGATGACAAAGAACCTTAGGAAATTTTCAAAACGTGAGCGCGTTCAAATTCTTCAGGTAATGAGGCAAATAAAGCTGAATTATTTTACTGGTTTAGAGATCAAAAAATTGAAAGATCGCGAAGGTGTCTATAGAGTCCGAAAAGGTGATTTTCGAATCATTTTCTATAAAGTCGATCAAGGAATGAATATTATCATTGCTGTTGAGCGTAGATCCGAATCGACGTACAAAGAGTTCTAACCTCGCTCACGAGCCCCTGCCATCCGAAAGGGTGGTGTGCCGCCGTTCGCTGAGTAAATTATACGGATTTACGGTAAATTAATCACCTATTTCGGCTAATAATAGGGCAATTCTAACGTCAAGCCATTGACAAGTTAGCCATTTAGGTGTATTATTACCTGTCTTTGACAATTGATTTGTGAATTAAAGCCGTAGCTTTAAGGGTGTAAAATACTGCATTTTTGAAGCTGCGGCTTATGAGCCAAAAGCTGGCAGGTCCTAGGTTCTGGCAAAGAGTCGGAATAGGGGATAGGCCAATCTTGTGGAGGTTCATCATGGCTCGCGAGAAAAGTGAATTGAAGAGCGGCATTGGCAAGGCGGTGGAAACATTCATCGCCCTGATCGAAGAGGTCGAAGACCTCGGCGGTTCCGATGAGGACACCCGCCGGATCAAGACCGACAAGACCCTGCGCCGCCAGATCGCCGAACTGCTCGTGTCGGATCGCGTGATCTCTGGTCGCCACAACATCGTCGTCAACTACGACATGCCGCTCGCTAACCTGATCGCCGCCGGTCGGTACGACTGGAAGAACGGCGACATCAACGACCAAAATTTTCCGATCAGTGGGAGCGGAACGAGCGAGACTGAAATCGCGCTCTTCCACTTCAACAAGTCGATGTCCACCGATGTCGTTCTGGACGAGCTGGACAAGCGCGGTTTCCGTGCGGCCACCCTGCGGGAGCTTCTGGCCCTCGGTGCTGACCAGCCCGAACTGCAAAGGCAGTTTCCGATCATCGCGCTCGGCTCGATCTGGCGTGACCCGTGTGATAACCGCGGCGTGGCCTTTCTCGGCAGGAACGGCGCGGAGCGGTACCTGAGTCTCGACTGGTGCGAGGGTGACTTGGGTGACTTCTGCCGGTTCGCCGCCGTTCGCAAGTCCTGATCTTTGACTCTGGGATTCTGGGCGCTTCTGCTCCCTTGATCCCTTGATCCCTTGGTCGCCCGGCCCTGTTTCAAACTTTTTGCTTCGGCAGAGAGTACGAAACGGGGCCTGTTTTTTGTTCAAGAAAATTTGAGATACTTTCTATGGATAGTAAACGATACAGCCTGCGGCTAAGGCTTCGGGCGGTTGAACTCTGACGTACTGAAGCAGCCGGGAACTCCAGCGGCAATTCCCGATCATCGCGCTCGGCTCGATCTGTCGCGTCCCGAGTGGTATCCGCGACGTGGCCTATCTCGACAGGAACGACGCGAAGCGGAACCTGAACCTCAACTGGTACGAGAATGACTGGAATGACATCTGCAGGTTCGCCGCCGTTCGCAAGTCTCACCTCGCTCCTCTCCCTGGCTAGGGTGGGGGAGCTTCGTTCTGTAATTGTTTTTTCCAGCCGCCGAGCATCTTGCCAACTTCGGTCAGTGGTTCAGCAATACGGGCGTATCGTTTCGTATCAAGCGCTTTGAGTTCCCAGGCAATCTGCAAAAAGTATTTCAGCGCGTCAAGTTTTGTACAGGCCAGAAGCACAATCGCAAGTTTTTGTTCACGATGAGAATATCCGGCTTGCAAAATTAATTCTGTCGTTTCGATGAACAGCGTATCGATTTTTGCTCCCAGCGTGTACCGAGTCAGTCTCGGAAAATGTTGCAATACCCCATGCCATAACTTGTACGCATCCGCTACTTTGTGCAACACGGGCAAATCGCCAAAGCGTTGGGGGGGGGGTGACTTACAGGCCGCCTGCGAGTTATGAATATCCAACTGCGCCATACGTATCAGGAGATTATCGGGTTAGAAAATTTGACTGGGAGATTAAAACTTCACCTTCATCCTGATAAAGTATTTATTAAAACGCTTGCCTCCGGTGTGGATTTTCTTGGCTGGGTGCATTTTCCAACGCATCGAGTATTGCGAACAACTGCCCGACGGCGGATGATGGCGCGAATCATAGAACACGGCACGCCGGAAACAGTACAATCATATGGAGTTTATCCCGCCGAATAGCGGGACAACGCCCCAGAAATCAGGAGTTCTTTTCAAAATAGGCTCGAGCCGCGTTCAATAAACTCTGCCAGATAATTAAATATCCATTGATTTTGTTATCTATTCGTGGTAATTATTAAGTATCATATGAGTCTGCATAAACAAGTAAAAGATTTATTTATTAAGGCACTTCTTGGAAAAGAATCCGTTCCGAGTGGTCTTGTTGAACTTAACCATTACTTTCGTTTTTACGGACCGATCGGTTTTCGGCATGAGAAACAGGAAGACGGCAGTATCATCGTGATTAGCGAGAACTTCAAATATGGTTCGATTATCACACACGTCAAAAATGAGACTGAACTAGATGAAAAAATTGTTGATGCAATTTTGACTGCGTTTGAAGTTCCATCGAGTTATACAAAACAAGCAGACTTGAAGCGAGTCGGCGAAAAGGACTATGCCTTCGCGTAGTGAGTTGCCGGGTGAGTTACCTCGGAAAAGTTTTTTGAGTGCATTTCGTCGTCTTGGTTTTGAGATTAACACTGTCGGTGGAAAGGGGGATCATGTGAAAGTGATTTGGCCGGCAACGCAAAAGTCGGTGACTGTTGTTGGTGATATAAGGAAAGATGTGCTCTATTATCTCTTAAAAGAAATAGAATCGATATCGGGAGTGACTTGGGAGCAAATAAAGAAGGAGCTGTAAAAAGTTTTGTTATTGCCACAAGAACACACTTCGTTTGAAGCGTGTTTTTCGTTCCAATGTGCTAGAATAGTTTTGCAAACCTATGGAATCTAAAAAAATAAACAGATGGTTGAAAGCCCGACTTACGACGAGCCGTTTCACAGGCCTTGCCTTAACACTGCTTGTATTAATGTTTCTTTTTACAGTAACGACTGTGTTAGGTATCGCGCAGGATTATCTCGCAAGCGATCCACTTGTCGCCGCAGACACACGTATTTCAAACTTGCTTTACTCATTTCGTAGTACAAC